>CAZAYV010000082.1:9319-18580 GCA_964489465.1 uncultured Dactylococcopsis sp.
GTTTTAGCCCATCAATAAAACGTTATCAATCACATGAATCACGCCATTATCAGCTTCAATATCCGGTGCAATGACGGTGGCGTTTTTGACTTCAAACCCATCAGTGCAATCAATGGCAATGGGCGATCCTTCTATTGAATTAACGATTCCAAGATCAGCTAACTCCATCTTGTTATAGCGACCGGATAAAACATGATAGGTTAAGATGCGCGCCAGTTGAGGTGGGTTTTGGACAAGGGTTTGAATGGTTCCCGGCGGTAATTTAGCAAATGCGTCGTCAGTGGGTGCAAAAACGGTGAAGGGTCCCTCACTCGCCAGAGTCTCTACTAAATCAGCTGCTTGCACCGCTTGGACTAAGGTTTTAAAGGAGTCATTTTCAACAGCAATATCGACAATTGTGGGCATCGTTAATCACCTAAGTTAAATTCGATGATAATAAAATTTTCTATAGATTCAGGTCTAATTTTAGCCAATTCTGGTGTTTGATTGCTAATGAGGTTCTAATCAATCGCATAAAAAAAAGTAATTCGTTATGTTCAACATGTTCAACCGCCATGAGTAACGGACAGAGGAGAAGCTTGCGCGAGACAGTGAAGAGGGATTCGGCACCTGAAAGCGGACCTGCTATCCTTGCAAGCGGGAATGGAATTGTTGGTAAGCAGATTGCGTAATTTTTTCCACCCCATTGTCATTAAGCGCTTCTGTGGGGATTGGTCTGGCTTCTGCTGCTAACCAAAGCAAATATTCAATATTTCCTGCTGGTCCTCGGATGGGGGACCAAGTTAAACCTCGGGGACACCACCCCTTGTGCTGGGCTGCTGTCATCACCTGCATGATGCCTGAATAGTGATCTTTTGGATTACGCACCACTCCTTTTTCGCCAACGCGATCGCGCCCTACTTCAAACTGAGGCTTCACTAATAACACCACTTCTCGAGGGGGAATCAACAACTCCCACAGTGGTTGCAATACTTTGGTTAGAGAAATAAACGATAAATCCAGTACCCCGAAATCAGGGCGCGTTGCCTCGCCATATAAAATTTCCGGTGTCAGATAACGCAAGTTCGTTCGTTCCTTGAGAATCACCCGTTCATCTTGACGCAATTGCCAAGCCACTTGTCCGTAGCCCACATCCACCCCATACACCTGTTTTGCCCCTGCTTGTAATAAACAATCGGTAAAGCCACCCGTGGAAATTCCCCCATCTAAGCAAATTCGCCCCTCTACCCTGATGGCAAATTCTGCAAGTGCTTTCGCTAACTTTTCTCCGCCTCGTGACACATAAGGAGGGGGTTGTACCACTTGTAAACGGGCTTCTGCATCGACAGGTGTACCGGGTTTATCGATCACTTGGTCGTTAACTTTTACCTCCCCAGCGCGAATCAACCGTTGTGCTTTTTGGCGAGATTCACATAGCTCACGGCTCACCAGTAAGGTGTCTAAACGTTGTTTTTTCATACCATTTCCCATGCCATAGAAAAATCCCCCCTTACTCGCGTAAGAGAGGATGAGGGGTTAACCAGCAGACCAATTAGTTAGAACAAGCCTAAGGTTAAAGATTCATCTAAGGGATAAGTTGCACCAATTCCAAGCCAGAGCGTGACAACGGTACCGAATAAGAAAACAGCCGTTGCAATCGGACGACGGAAGGGGTTTTGGAACTTATTCACATTTTCGATAAAGGGAACCAGCATTAAACCGAGAGGAATCGATGCCATTGCCGCAATTCCCAACAGTTTATTGGGGACAATCCGTAGAATTTGGAAAACGGGATAGAAATACCACTCCGGTAGAATTTCCAAAGGTGTTGCAAACGGATCGGCCGGTTCGCCTGACATTGCTGGATCAAGGACGCCTAAGCCCACACACAAACCAATCGTTCCTAAAATGACGATCGGGAACGTATAGAGTAAATCATTGGGCCAAGCGGGTTCGCCGTAGTAGTTATGACCCATGCCTTGGGCTAACTTTGCCCGCAGTTTCGGATCACTTAAATCAGGTTTTTTTAAGGTGGACATTGTTATTTGTTCTCCTCTTGAAAATATTTAAGACAGCTTCATTAAACTCGCGATTTACAAGGGACCAGAAATACCTTGCTTACGAATCATGATGAAGTGTAGCAGCATGAAGACAGCAATGAACCAGGGTAAAACGAAGGTGTGTAAGCTGTAGAAACGGGTTAGTGTTGCTTGTCCAACACTTGCGCTACCCCGAATTAACTCGACAATCAAAGGACCAACGCCAGGAATTGCTTCTGGTACACCAGAGACAATTTTGACCGCCCAATAACCAACTTGATCCCAAGGTAGAGAGTAACCGGTGACGCCAAAGGAAACCGTAATCACAGCTAAGACCACTCCGGTAATCCAAGTTAGCTCACGAGGTTTTTTGAAGCCGCCGGTGAGGTAAACTCGGAATGTATGGAGGATCATCATCAACACCATCATGCTTGCAGACCAACGGTGAATCGAGCGGATGAGCCAACCAAAGTTGACCTCGGTCATCAGATATTGAACAGAAGAAAAAGCCTCAGCAACGGTGGGCTTGTAGTAAAAAGTCATGGCAAAGCCCGTTGCAAATTGAATTAAAAAGCAGGTGAGGGTGATTCCACCGAGACAATAAAAAATGTTAACGTGAGGCGGAACGTATTTACTGGCAATGTCATCAGAAATCGCCTGCACTTCCAGACGCTCGTCAAACCATTGATAAATTTTAGAATCCGTTACTTGTTTTGTGAACATGAAGCCAGACTTCCTAGACTAAAAACGTTATTACTTTGCATCCCCTTGATAATTTTGACATCTTTTTCTTCCTTTGCCTTTTCGCAAAAGCAAAATCGGGAGATTAGCGAGGGGTGGATGAAGGGAATTATTACTTTTTCCTACGAGAACTTTAACATAAATTCTTAAAGGCAGTCCCCTTCATCTTTTCGCAATTTTACCTTGTGTTCCGGGCTAAAATTGAATCAGAGCAACTGCGAATCTTGAGATCCCCTGAATTGAAAGTTTACAAAATGTTAAGATATTGGCGTCTAATCTTAAAAGAAAATTAATAAATATAACGCTTGATGAACCAGGCAGACTCAGGGAGAGGAGGAGATAACAATAGTATAATTGTCATCAGTAACTATAGAATCAACGGTTACTGTATCGAAGGGCAGCGCACTCTCTCCTCCAAGGGATCAGTAGTGCGGACTCGCCTTGATAGCAAGGAAACACTACAATCCATCTTGCACGCTCACTCAGCATGATCAAATCGACCTTTTGGCAAAAACTGTTTACCGTAATCGTTGTCGTTGGTATTGCCTGGCTTAGCTGGACTACGAATGCGACGGCTTATTATAATGAAGAGGAAAAAATATTTTTACAAGCCTGGCGAATTGTGAATCAGGCTTATTTAGACGATTCGTTTAATGATCAAAATTGGTGGTTTGTACGCCAACGTTTCCTGGATAAGGGCTTTTCCGATCGGGAAGCAACTTATGAAGCCATTGAAGAAATGTTAGCTACCTTAGATGATCCCTTTACTCGCTTGTTACGACCTGAGCAGTATCGCAGTTTACAAGTAAATACCTCTGGGGAACTTTCTGGGGTGGGACTACAAATCGATATTAATTCCCAAAGCAAACAATTAGAGGTGGTAACGCCTATTGATGGCTCACCGGCGGAACAAGCAGGGGTGAAACCGCGCGATCGCGTTCTGGAAATTGATGGGGTCAGTACGAAAAATCTCTCTCTGGATGAAGCAGCCTCTCGGATGCGGGGAAAAGTCGGGACTCATGTTACCCTGACGGTTGAATCAGGAACGGGAGAAGAAGCAACGGTGCGAGAAGTGGATATTGTGCGCGATCGCATTTCCTTGAACCCCGTTTATGCCCATCTCGATCACAGCGGAGAAGCGCCGATTGGCTATCTTCGTCTCGCCCAATTTAGTGCCAATGCCACTAAAGAAATTGCTCATTCTGTCGCTGACTTGGAAAATCAAGGCGCACAAGGCTTTATTCTTGATTTGCGCAATAATCCCGGCGGCTTACTCCAAGCGGGAATTGAAGTGGCTCGTTTATGGTTAAACTCAGGCACAGTTGTTCATACCGTTAACCGACAAGGGATGATTGGCAGTTATGGGGCGAGTGATGCGGCGGTGACGGAGGCACCGTTAATTGTTCTGGTTAATCAAGGGAGTGCGAGTGCCAGTGAAATTTTGGCAGGCGCCCTCCAAGATAATGAACGCGCACAAATTGTTGGTGAAACGACCTTTGGAAAAGGGTTGATTCAATCCTTATTTGATTTACCCGATGACTCTGGCATTGCGGTTACCGTTGCCAAGTACGAAACACCCAGTCATCGGGATATTAATGAAGCGGGAATTGAGCCAGATTACACCGTATCTCAGGCATTGCTCCCGTTTTCCCAAATGGGAACTGCTGACGATGAGCAATACCAAGAAGCAGTGAAGTTACTCACGCAGAAAACTTTAGTGGCTCAGCATTAGGTTTGCGGTGGTAATTTTTGATGATTCCCGGGGGGCGTTTGTTGGAGTTGTGCGAGTAAAATTGCAGCAATTTTTTTCGATGCCCCTGGTTTTCCCCGTACCGCTTGCAAGCGCGATCGAATGGCTAAGCGTTTATCAGGATAGTCTAGCCACTCTAAAGCTTTTTTTGCCACTGCTTCTGGGTCGAGATTACCCACCAATTCCGGAACAATCTCTTCTTTAGCCCAAATATTCGGCCAAGCAAAAAGGCGTTTTTTCCTCAGGACTAGCCAATTAATCAGCCTAGCAAAACTGCCTCCAATTAACGGCAGGTTGGCTAAGGTTCCGGGAATGCCATCCCATGCCCGCATCGCATCGAGTTGGTAGGTGGGAAGTAAAACAATCATCGGAATCGCTAAGGCTCCTAATTCGGCTGTATTTGCCCCCACTGTAGTCAAACACAAGTGGCATTGGGACAGCACATCATAAGCGGGAAATTTTGTCCAAAGTAAGATTTTGACCCCATTCTCCGTTTCTAAGTAGGGCAGTTCGTTCGGCTGTGTTGGTACAACCAATTTTGCACTCCCCGCTCCGACTTTTTTTATAATAGGATTATGGTTTGCATCGGCGTATCGAGCAAGCGTTTCGAGATCAAGGGTCGGGGCAACTGGAATGATAAACTGAGTATTAGGACGTTGTTTCTGCAAAGACTGCGCGATCGCGATCGTTAAAGGGACACCTTGCATTAACTTGGCCCGCTTCGAGCCCGGCAAGATACCAATGAGTTCAGTTCCAGGAGCTAAGCTTAATCCTAAGGATTTGGTATTGAGAGCAATTTGCGAATCTGCCATGATGTCACCGACGGTAGTAATTTTGTGGCGATGGGATTGAGGAGCTTTCGAGATTAAGTCGGCGTTCATCACTACAAAGTGATCCACCCAGGAATGCCAGCGTGTCTCCCACTCTGCGTAGATGACGACGGAGTATCCCAACCGTTTGCCGATAACGACTGGGAAAAACTGGTCTCCCCCTAGGAATAAGACGATGCCTTGCTTCGACCAGTTCCAGTGCTCAGCCGTTTTTCCAAAAAACAAAAAAGGGAAAAATGCTTCCGCACTTTGAACGCGGGTAACCCCTGGAATCGCTTTGGCAACTTCTACCTCTCGCCCTGTGGCGTGAGGACAAGGAGATAGAATGACAGAAATTCTAATTCCTAGATTGGGAGAGGCTTGCGCTTGCAATGCTGCTACCACTGGGCGTACCCAAGTAGAAAGTTCTCCTGGCCCATTGCTGAGAATGAGAACATCAACAGCATCTGCGTGCGACATACAATTAATTAACTTCTAAGTAGGTCGGCGTTATAGTTTCATTGTTCCTTACAGATTGTAAACTTAACTCGATTTACTTTTCTGGGCGGCTTTTGGTTTGATTTACAAAACGTAAAATAGCGCTATTTTAATGTGCCGACCTACTTAGATCTAGATTAACTTATTAGCTAAGTCGTTGCCCAAACAATTGAAGCCTTGAACCCCTTATTCAACAATGATTATTCATCATTTAATCTTGAACGCTTGACTTGTTGCCAAAGGGATTCTACTTCTGCTTGTAAATGCAGAAACTTAGCTTGTTGATCCGCTTGCAGGAGAGATTGTTTCAGCTGCATAAGAGGAGAATTCTCTTGAGAATTAACCCCAGAATCAGTTGGTGATTTAGACATCAGCGCGTTAGACATAATGATCAGCCTTTAGCACTCAAAAGTAAAATTATATTTCCAAACCCGTAATATAACCTAAATTCATTTGAATTGGACAGAGATTGTGGCAATTCTTCAATTGGCTCGAAAGAAGATCTGAGACGATGAGCCAGTCATTCAATAGCCGTGAGAGCAGGGTTTAAAACCAATCAGTTAAATGCCGAGGTAAAATTGGGTTTACCTCGACCAATTGTTCCGAAAGCGAAATGATTAAGCAAAATTTCTCACAGGGACTTCGCTTCCGTGAACAATGAGCATTGGGCGGGCCAAACGATTTAATAAACCAGAGGCAACACTGCCATAGAAAAACTGTTCTAAACCAGTTTTTGCACTACTGGTCATAGCAATTAAGTCAGGCTGGGTGTTTTCAGCAACCGCAATAATACTATCGATGGGACGACCATAAAGCAAATTCACTTCTACTTCATAGCCATGTTCTTGGAACTGATTGCGCCAATTCAAAAGATAAGTTTTCGCTTCTTTAATGCGGTCTAACTCTTGATGTTTACCCAATTGACTTAACAAGTGCTCGGGAACCACCTCTTCTTTGATTTCTTTATTTAAATTGACAAATGCTGCTTTGTGGCTGGCGCTGGTTACCACTCGCATCAAGATAATTTTAGCCTCATACATTTGTCCAATATGTTGCACATGAGGCATAATTTGTTCTGATTCTTTAGAACCATCGAGTGGCACTAGAATACGGTTATTGGTTTTTAAGCTAATGTCAGTGTTGCTGGCGGCAATAAGCATAGGACAGGAAGCCCGGTTTAATAAAGCAGAACTGACACTGCCATAAATCGCTTTTTTCAACCCAGAGCGACCTTGACTCGTAATCGCCAAGAGATCAATATCCATTTCCTCAATGGCATAAAGAATGGCATCAACGGCAACACCACGCAGCAAAATGACTTCTGCGGATAAGCCTTCTTGCTCAAATTGTTTTTGCCAATTGTTTAAATAGGTTCTGGCATTATCAATTTTTTGCGGTTTAAAGGTGATTTCTTCTTCCTGCTCAACATTAATAATTCCACTGCGAGTCGCCGGTTCAATAACTTGTGTAAAAAAGACAGTGGCTTCATCATGTTTGGCTAAATTCTTGACATGAGGAATAATTGCTTCTGCCGTTTGGGAACCATCAAGTGGCACAAGGATTTTACGATACATAATAATTCTCAGCTTGAATACAGGGATTGACGGAATAGAGAAATGATGACTCGATGAAGGGTTAGAGTCATCAAATCAATCATGCTTATTCATCTTGGGCAAATCGCGCTTCTTGCCGAGACGACATAATCGCGGCAATTTTTTCTTCTCTTTTTGCTTCTGCATCTCGCAACTCTGCCATTTCTAGTTCTCGTAACTCTCGACCTAAACCACGATTTAAGCTAAAGCACATAATTAATAACAGAAAGGCAAAGGGCAAGCCTGTGGTAATGGCTGCGGTTTGCAACGCTGTTAGACCTTGTTCACCCCCACCAATTAATAAAGCGGCTGCCACTACTCCTTCCATAACTGCCCAAAAAACTCGCTGTGTAACAGGAGAATCTAATTTCCCCCCCGAGGTTAAGTTATCAACTACTAATGAGCCAGAGTCAGAAGAGGTGACAAAGAAAATAGTAACGAGCATAATCGCAACAATGGAGCTGAGTAAAACCAGGGGAAGATTATCTAGCATGACGAACATACCCGTTGAGACATCCTCATTAACTGGTCCCACTAGGTCAGCCAAGCCACTTAGCTCCATATTAAGGGCAGTTCCCCCCATTACCGAGAGCCAGAGAAAAGAAAGCAGCGAGGGAATAATTAAAACGCCCATGACAAATTCTTGGATCGTTCGCCCTCTTGACACACGAGCAATAAACATACCCACAAAAGGAGACCAAGAAATCCACCAACCCCAGTAGAACACTGTCCAACTATTTTGCCAGCCTCCTTGCCCTTCGCCAAAGGATTCCGTCCAAAAACTCAGCATGGGGAAGCGAGCAATGTAGTTTCCTAAGTTTTGAACAAAGGTATCAAAAATGAAGAGGGTTGGACCTAAGATGAGAACAAAAACCATAAAAATGGCTGCCACAACTAGGTTTAATTCGCTCAGTCGTCGGACTCCCCCATCTAAACCAGCGACGACAGAGAGCGTAGCAAAGCCAGTAATTACTACAATTAAGGCAACTTGCATGGTTCTTGCTCCATCTGCACCAGCTTCCGGTACGATGGGAATTAAAAACCCTAGCCCTGACGCGACTTGTTGCACACCTAGTCCCAAGGAGGTTGCTAAACCGAATAAGTTAGCAACAACAGCGAGAATATCAATAATATCGCCGGGAATCCCATAAATTCTTTCCCCAATTAACGGGTAAAAAATGGAACGCATGGTTAGTGGCAACCCGCGATTAAAGGTAAAAAAGGCAAGTCCTAACCCCACAAGGGCATACAATCCCCAAGGATGAAGTCCCCAATGATAAAAGGTAAGCGTCATAGCTGTTGCTGCCGCTTCCGGGGTACCACCATTGGAACCAAATATTGCAGGGGGGCTACTAAAGTGGTACAGTGGCTCGCCAACACTCCAGAACATTAAGCCAATCCCCATGCCAGCGCTGAGTAACATTGCAAACCACGCAAACGTAGAAAACTCAGGCTCTGCATCTTGTCCGCCTAAGCGAATTCTGCCAAATTTACTAAAGGCAAAAATCAAGATGACGCCTAAAAAAATATTGGCAACTAAGATATAAAACCAACCGCCATAACTGGCAATGGCATTTTGGACATTGGCAAAAATGTCCGCAGCCTGTTCTGGATACAAAATTGTTGGCACAATAAATGCCACAACAATAAGCGCAGAAATCGGTGCAACAATGGGATGTAAGTCAAGTCCCCATTTTTGAAAATTGGTACTGCCAGGGGTATATTCGGTTTCTTCTTCTAGTAGTTCTTCTTCAAAATCTTGATCTTTGCGGTTTTTTACCATACTTTATTTTTTCCAAACCGATTATTACTGCTTCGGGTGATCTTAATCTTCTCACATACAAATCGAGAGA
>CAZAYV010000083.1:0-18556 GCA_964489465.1 uncultured Dactylococcopsis sp.
TTTGCCATCGAATTTCTCAATGCCGCTAGTTTGATTATGGTGCATCTATCTCGTCTCAGTGAAGAAATCATCCTCTGGGCATCCCAAGAATTTAGCTTTGTCATGCTCAAAGATAGTTGTGCCACGGGTTCAAGTATTATGCCCCAAAAGAAAAACCCGGATGTCCCAGAACTCATTCGCGGGAAAACCGGGCGCGTCTGCGGACATTTACAAGCCTTGTTGGTACTAATGAAAGGACTCCCTTTGGCTTATAACAAAGACTTACAAGAAGATAAAGAAGGACTCTTTGATGCTGTTAAAACGACGCAAGCCAGCTTAGAAGCGATGACAATTTTATTGTCGGAAGGGATTGAATTTCGTTGTCAGCGTTTACAAGAAGCGGTTGCGGAAGATTTTTCTAACGCCACTGATGTTGCCGATTATTTAGCCAATAAAGGGGTTCCCTTCCGAGAAGCCTACAATTTAGTAGGAAAAGTGGTTAAAACGAGCTTAGCTGCCGGAAAATTATTAAAAGACCTGACTCTAGAAGAGTGGAAAGCCATTCATCCGGCTTTTGCAGAAGATATTTACGCCGCAATTACCCCCCAACAAGTGGTTTCTGCACGCAATAGTCAAGGCGGAACTGGTTTCCAGCAAGTGCGTCAGGCGCTCAAGCAAGCCCAGTCATTAATGATTGAACAGTAGTCATTAGTCATTAGTCATTAGTCATTAGTGTACAGTGACACATTAAATAACATGATGACAAATTAGTGTCGTCGGCTAAACTGCTCTTTTTATTTACTGCTTACTTATATCGGGGAAAAGCTCGTGACGAAAAAGGAAACTTAATTGGCTCAATTAATGACTATACAAATGCTATTTCAATGCAAACCGATTATGCTATTGCTTATTTTTTAAGAGCAAATACTTACCATAAAAAAGGGGATTTTCAAAAAGCAATTCAAGACTATACTGAAGCCATCTATATCTCTCCCAATGATGCTAATTTATATTGGAATAGAGGATTTGCTTATCGCCAACTAGGTGAACCTATTAAGGCAGAGCAAGATTTTGATTATGCCCATTGTCTAAACCAAAGTAAAAAAAAATAAAGATATTGGCAATAGTGAAAATTTAGAGAATATTCCTTTCTCAACTTAAAATATTCGCTAACCTAATAACTCTCTTCTATCACTTCCGGGAAAAAATATTTAAGATTAGGCTTTCTCGTTACGGATTCTTCGTCAAAACAATTGGGAAGCAGATTTACGATGTGGCAAAGCCACTACTCTTTGGACAATTGCTCATCTTTAAAGTCATACCTTAATTCAACAACGCCTCCATCGATTTTTCCAACCTTGAAACAACTGTATTGCTTGGCTTTTTCAGCTAGCAAATGTGTAATTAATTTTGCATGGGTGCTTATTCCCCCTGGTTGACTGACAAAACATCTACAACTATTACTACAGAGGAGTTCTAGGCTTGCGCAAGCAGATGGGTAAACATCCTGCCCAATAAGGCTTTCGAGGTCCAACTTGACGGGGAAGGGGGAAAAGTAAGCCATGAAGCGAAGCTGGGTGCCACAGGCAATCGCGCCCAGTTTAATTGGCTATGCTGTAGCTAACCCGCAACCGATCCTTTTTCACTTTCACCTTATTAATCTCTATCTGCTTGAGAAAACTGAGTTTTTCCACATGAGTTCCGCCACAGGGAACACTGGGATACTCCCCAATCATAATCCCCCGATTCTGATCCGGATCGCCCGTAATCGTCACTGGTAAATCCGCAGTGATCGCGTCGCTTAACTGTGCTGGTAAGATTTCCCGCACTTCCTCGGGCTTGGGCAATTCTCCCATAAACTCCACCCGCCCATCATTGGGCCAATGATGGGCATTTGTTGGCTGTAAACCGGGAAAACATTCCTCTAGAATTAGAGATGGATTGAAAGGAGCAACCCACTCGTAATTAGATGCGCGATGGCTTCGCCGGTTCCCGTAGGGAACATCGCATTTTAGCTAATAAGGTTAAACTTGATTTTATACCAATTAGGTCATGACAGTAATTTGTCACCAATGACAAATAATGTGTCACTTGTACAGTACAAGCCAGCAAGGAGATTTGAACTCCTGACCTACCCATTACGAGTGGGTTGCTCTACCGCTGAGCTATGCTGGCAGACTTCGATGATTGCCGGAAAATTATTATAACTTACTTTCTTCATTTTTTGGCAGCCATCACTTCCTGTCCAATCGGTTCCACCGCTGGTTGAAACACGGAAGCTAATTCATCACGACCCACTACTAAGGTGGGTAAAGGCGTTGTACCATAATTAAAACCCGCTTGCAGCGGAAATGCAGAAGTTGGGGTTAAGGGAACAAATTTGCCCCCAGCCCCTTGGACAATTGCCCACACTGCCGCTAGATCCCAAACTTTGGGAATTGCCTCCACTGCCCCTAGCGCAGCCCCACTCGCCACTAATAAGAAGCTATAGGTACAGACCCCAACAATGCGTGTTTTACAGGGTAAGGATTCCTGGAGAGAGGGCATACTGCGCACACATAAACTGAAAAGTTGACTTTGACTGAGATCATCAGGGCTGGTTTGAATCGGTTCTCCGTTGCGATAAGCACCATTTTCCCCTGTTAACCCTGATCCCGTCAGCCAGAAGCCATGAAAGGACTGTTGTAAAACCGGAAAATGAACGTAACCAAATACCGGCATTCCCTGATAGAGGAGTCCCATTGAAATGCCCCAAACCGGAATGCCGCGGGTAAAGTTAGTTGTCCCATCAATGGGATCGATTACCCAACACCATTCCCGATCTGGAAAAATATGCACTGTTTCTTCGGTGAGGACGCCATGATCCGGAAACTGTTGCGCGATCGCGTTGCGAATCTGTTCATCTGCCCACTGATCTGAACTAGTGACGAGTGAACCGTCTGGTTTTTGTTGTGCTTGTACTTTCCCAAACTGGGTGACGAGGGTGTCGCCGATCTCTTTTGTCAGTGTTTGGCTAAACGCTAAAGCCTCTTTTAAAACTTGTTCCATGTTACCCGTCTAGATCCCCTTCCATGACCGTTGCAATCGCTTTATTGGTTGAAGTTTGAAACTCTGAGACATTAACTCGGTTTAAAAGCGCGATCGCGCCTAACATTCCTAAAGCCTGCAATCCAAATACTAACCCATAAGCCAGCACCGGTGCTGTAAATAATGCCTTGCCAATATCTAAAACCACACCGCCGGCGACCGTCGCTAACGCTCGCGCTAATGCCTGGGCTAACCCCCAAGCACCAATAAACGTCCCTGCGGTTTCTGCAGCCGTTAAGTCCAACATTAAACTGATCGCGCCGGTGGTTGTCAAGCCTGCTGCCAAACCAAACAGAAAGACTGCCGATTTGAGCAACGTCGCTTCTTGAGTAAAGCCGGATAAAATAATCAGCACAAAGCTACCCGCTACCAAAACACAGCCTAGGCGCGTGGTGTTTTGTTTCCCGAGACGCGGTGCAACCATAAAACCGGTACTACTAACACCGATTAAGGTCCCTAATCCCCAAAACGCATTCAATTGTGTTGTCTGTGAAATGGGCAAATCAAAGACTTCTCCGCCATACGGTTCTAACACCGCTTCTTGCATAAATAAACTAATTGTCATCATAATCAAGAAGCTAAAAAATAAACCTGTTTGTCGGCTAGCAGTTAAAACGCGAATCGCCCGTCCTAAAGTTACACTATCTTCTCGGTCTGCAACAGTAGAACGACTGGCATAGCGGGAATATTTTTTCTCTACCCCCCAAGTCGCTAAAAAGGCTAAACCCAGAACAACCAAAGGAACAATGATAAACAGGCGATTAATGCCACCTTGTAGGGTTGCCAATGGTGTTTGAATCACTTTTTCATTACTGAGTAATAAACTGCCGACATTGGCACTCCAAATTACCCCTTCTTGCTGTAAACTTTGCAGCAAAATACCGCCACTGACGCCGCCAATGACAATACCAACCATCAACATCGACCAAACGGTTCCCACTAGTTTTGATCGATTCTCTTCTTCCGAAACATCGACTAATAAGGCAGCAAATGGCGTTGAACTTGAACTTAATGCCAAACCATAAAAGATAAAAATTAATCCTAATAAAACTGTAAAAAGAATGGTTTCTCCACTCCAAATCCAACTTCCTGCTTCGCGCACGGTATTTCCCAGTTGCCACATCACCTGTACAGCTAAAAAAGCAGCAAAGGTAAAGAGAGCGGTTCCAACCCAAACGTAGCCGCTGCGATGGAGATTAAAAACGGGTTTTGCATCGGATAACTGTCCAAACCATACACGCGCTGGGGCAACAAATTGATGCAGGGCTAAGGTTCCTGCAGCCACTGTTGCCGGGATTCCTAGCTCACTGATCATTACCCGATTGAGAACACCTAGGGTCAGGATAGACATGACACCTAACCCCATTTGAAAAAGCCCCAGGCGAAACATCGTAATCAGTTTCACTTGAGGCTGCGCTGAAGGTTGTTCTGGTGTCGAAGAAAGATTAAGGTCGCTCGTTGCCATTATGGTTTACTTCAGGAAAAAGCCAAGCGCTTGTGTACAGCAATATATTTTAACTTAAGCACTCAATCATCAATGAGTCAGTCTTGATCACTAATTAAGCGCAGCGTAACCAAAGGAAACATTAAATTGACGACACCAAATACTGACAGCCTGAAATTCGTCTAAATTCAGTTCATCCGGGAGAAGATAGCGTTGTGTCCCGTTCATACTGGCTAACGGCGCGATCGTCATATAGTCTTCTTCTTGCAGTTTAACGGGTACTGCACTCTCGCGATGCAATACCACTTGGACATCGGGACCTTCGGCAGTGGTAAACTCCTCATTAAAAACCAGATAACGTTTTCCATTTTCTTCAATAATGGTTGCCATTCCGGATGTGGGATGGTCTTGTTCTGTCGTGACAAATGTTCCCATTGCAAGCATATTATTCGATGCTTGAGCAACTTGTCGTTCCACTGATCGAGACGGGTGAAACGTTGTTTCTTGGGCAATTACACTGGTTGTAGAGACGAATAAAATTGAAAGTGAACTCAGCAGAATATGTTTCATGATTTGGGTTCCTTTAATGAATCAGGAATTCGGTTGTTCGGTTCACTTTCAACGATGTCAATGTTTGCTGAGAAGTAACTGATTGTAACTTAAAGGATTGGTGAGATTTCCGAATCCATTTCTGAGCAAGGCATGGTGAAAGGAAGATACTTTAACCAAGTTATCCTTCTGTCCCAATGTCTTCGTACCACAGCTGAGGAAAACGATTAATGAAATCGCTCATTAACTGCTTGCACTCACTGAGATCGAGATTAACGACTTCTACCCCCTGTTCTTCCATAAATGCTTGTGCGCCAGCAAAAGTGGTTGCTTCTCCCGCAATCACCTTAGAAATGCCAAATTGGACCACTGCACCCGCACAGAGGTAACAAGGCATCAGAGTAGAATACAAGACAGTATTGCGATAACTCCCAATCCGTCCGGCGTTACGCAAACAGTCGATCTCCGCATGCGTCACCGGATCATTATCTTGGACGCGTTTATTGTGACCTTGACCGAGAATGGTTCCCTCGCGCACTAGAACGGATCCAATGGGAATTCCTCCTTCTTTTAAACCTTTTCTGGCTTGCGCGATCGCGCTTTCCATAAATTCGTCCATAATCATTCTTAATCAATAGTCAAACTAATCTTATCGAATTCCATTCCTTCGTGAACTCGACTAATCTGAGTTACATCATCAAAGCGTGCGCTGTAACTTCACTCAAGGTAATTTTTTGCGCATTCATGGTGGCAAAATCAAAAAAACCGTGTTAAATTTGTGGAGGTTGTTAATTCAATAACCGTTAGGGAGAAAGGAGGTGATGCCCATGATTGAAAGTAGTAAACGCATGGGTCACCTGATTGAAGTATGCCGGCTGTGTGCCGGGGCTGTTCTCTAATAGTCAGTTCCCTCCTCCTCGCGAGGAGAAATTGGCTGTACGAGTTCCTCTCGGCAGTCAGGTTTCAATCAGAAGTGACCCGCTACACCGCTCTTGCTATTGAGTGTTTGTTCACTCCCCGGCAAGAGCGGATAGTTTTTTAAAGGTTATTTGTCATTAGTCATTTGTCATTAAATAGTGCAATCTAGAGAAGAAAACATAAACATCTTGATTGGGCAACTTATCAATAGTTAACTATATTAATGATCGGAATTTGGATTTTAGGAACACAACTTTCTCTCGAAAACGCTGCACTGAAAAGTTGTGAACAGGAAAAAGCACAGACTCCGCTCATTATGATTGAGTCTCAAGAATATGCGGCAAAACGGCGATATCACCAACAAAAATTAGTTTTGGTCTGGTCAGCGATGCGTCACTTCGCAACAACACTACAAGCTGAGGGGTGGAATATTACCTATGAAACAGCGACTGATTTTATGACGCCTCTCAAAACTTGGGTGGAAAAACATCAGATAACTGAGTTGCGCATGATGAATCCCAATGATCGCGCTTTCTCCCATTTCATTCAACAGCTAGACTTAGGTTGTGAGATTACTCTCCTTCCGGATAACCATTTTTTATGGTCAACAGAAGACTTTCAACAATGGGCAAATAAACGGAAACGAATCTTGATGGAAGACTTTTATCGGGAAGGACGCAAGCGGTTTAATGTTTTAGTCGAAGGGAAGAAGCCGGTTGGGGGAAGCTGGAATTTTGATCAAGACAATCGTAAGCCACCGCAGAAAAATTTAGCACCCCCTAATCCAGTTACTTTCTCTCCTGATGCCATGACACAAGCTGTCATTGCAGAAGTCAAAGCCCTCCCTTTTCCTACTTATGGGGAAATTGATCGGTTTAATTGGGGTGTAACGAGAGAAGATGCCCAACAAGTACTAGCACATTTTATTGAAACTGACTTACCCAATTTTGGCACCTATCAAGATGCGATGGTTACGCGAGAGAAGACCATGTGGCATTCTTTACTTTCTCCCTATCTCAATTTAGGCTTACTCCATCCTTGGGAAGTGATTCACGCTGTGGAACAAGCCTACTCTGAAAATAATCTCCCTCTGAACAGTGTGGAAGGCTTGATTCGGCAAATTTTGGGCTGGCGAGAATTTTTACACGGCATTTATCACTGGGTTGCTGACGACTATGGACAAGGAAATTGGTTTGACCATACCCAGCCGCTACCGGCATTTTTTTGGGATAGTCGTCAAACTGACATGAACTGCTTAAACCAAGTGTTGCAACAAATTGAAGAAACTGGCTATGCTCATCATATTCAACGGTTGATGATATTGAGCAATTTTGCGCTGGTCGTTGGTGTTTCTCCCCAAGAACTAAAAGAGTGGTTTCATGCGGTATTGATTGATGCCTATGACTGGGTGATGGAAACAAATGTCATTGGCATGGGACAATTTGCCGATGGTGGGGTGTTTGCCTCGAAACCCTATGCTTCTTCTGCAAATTATATTAACAAGATGAGCGATTACTGTGAAAATTGCTGCTATAATCCTCGTCAGCGAACCCAGGAGCAGGCGTGTCCCTTTAATTTCTTCTATTGGGATTTTATGGCACGACAGCGCGATCGGCTCCAATCTTTGGGGCGCATGAATTTAGTGTTGGCTAATTTGCGGAAGATCGATCCGGATGAGTTAAGGGAAATCCAAGATTTAGCGACTGCTTGGCGAGAAAAACATGACCTTAACTCTGAATAGAGTTTAAAGCAGAGTTTAAGTGAAAGTAAAGTTTGCAATTCTTATCTTAAATCTTTGTTTTCCACCACACATTCCCCAGTTTTTCCACAACTTTTTTCCTAGTTTTCCACAATTTACCCCAAGTTTTCCACAAACCATAACGGCAAAATCACTCTTAGAGGCAACTCCTGGTTGAACCAATGAATCCTAGGAAGGATATCCGTAAATACTGAGTTTATGTAAACTTATATAACAAAAAATAGGATAAAAGTTCCTTTACTTCGTTTTACTTTTGAAATGAAAAGTAGATCTGTAATATTTCTCAGCATTGACAACCCTCCCCCCTTTTAGACGACAATAGAGCGACCGGGCAAAAAACAAAACTAATTTCACCCTTAAAAGTGATTTGAGTTTATATTAAATAGTGTCTTGTATTGCTATTTAACTTTAAAATACTAGGAGCCTAATGAGAGGTTAGAAAGAAGGCAATACAGACTGATCGACTCAAAATTGAGTTATTACCCGGTCTATCGCTTAGCAACGGCCAATTTGATTGGAGGGTCAAGTCGCTGTGAAAACGAACATTAACCTTTCGACAGAGATTCCGCAAGAACTTCATGAGTCCTTACAACGCTATCTTGATGAACATCCTACTTGGAATCAAGATCGTGTATTAGCAGCGGCATTATCACTGTTTCTGCTGCAAAATAGCCAAAATAAAGTGGAACAAAGTTCGCAAACGTATCGCAGCTGCGCTCAGGTTTATTTGGAAACCTTATTTCAGTAGAATAGTGCTGTGATGTATTGCGAGGGGACAATGATCGATACTTTAATTGTGGGAGCAGGGATGAGCGGTTTAAGTACGGCCTATCGACTCAATGAGCAAAAATGCCAAGTTCTAGTGGCTGAACAGCGCGATCGCGCCGGTGGTAATATTACCAGCCAACAAAGTGGGGATTTCCTTTGGGAAGAAGGTCCCAACAGTTTTTCCCCTACCCCAGAACTGCTAAAACTGGCAGTAGATGTTGGTCTACGAAACGAACTGATCTTTGCCGATCGCGGACTCCCGCGTTATGTCTATTGGCAAGGGCAACTCCGCCCGGTTCCCATGAGTCCCCCGACAGCAGTTACATCTCAGCTTTTGAGTCCTTTGGGAAAACTGCGCGCTTTAACCGGCGCCCTAGGCTTCATCCCTCCCCAAATCAGCAGCCAGGAAGAAACCGTTGCTGACTTTTTTACCCGTCATCTGGGATCAGAAGTGGCGCAACGCCTAGTTAGTCCCTTTGTTTCCGGGGTTTATGCAGGTGATGTGGAACAACTGAGTGCCCAAGCGGCGTTTGGACGAGTGACCCAACTGGCAGATGTGGGCGGTGGACTGGTTGCCGGTGCCTTTTTATCTCGTCGTCAAAAGCAAAAATCCCCCTCTGATGCTGTGGAAGTGGATATTCCCAAAACTAAATCCGGACAGTTAGGCTCTTTTCGCGAAGGACTGCAACAATTACCGAGTACGCTTGTGGAAAAGCTTGGCAATCAGGTGAAATTTAACTGGGAACTGAAAACACTTACGCCTCATCCGGAATCCGGTTACATTGCGACATTTTCTACACCTACAGGAGAACAGACTATCGAAGCAAAAACAGTGGTTCTAACCACTCCTGCTTATGTTACAGCCTCTCTGGTAAAAGAGTTTTCTCCGCAAGCCAGTAACACTTTAGAAGCAATTCCCTATCCCCCAGTGGCGTGTGTAGTTTTGGCGTATCCTGACGAAGCCCTACGGTTTCCGCTGCAAGGGTTTGGTAACCTTAACCCTCGTCGTCAAGGGCTGCGAACCCTAGGTACAATTTGGAGTTCTACTCTCTTTCCCGGACGTACTCCTCAAGGCTGGAATCTCTTAACCAATTTTATTGGTGGCGCCACTGATCCCGCAATCGCTGAACTTACGGAAGACCAAATTATTGAACAAGTGAATCAAGACTTACAAAAAGCAGTGATTCAACCAGGAAGTCGCCCAAAACCGCTAGCGGTTCATTTGTGGTCAAAAGCGATTCCCCAATATACGCTTGGACATCTTGAACGCTTAGAAATCATACGAAATAGTTTAAAACCCTTTCCCGGACTGTTTTTATCGAGCAACTATCTAGACGGCGTTGCGCTCGGCGATTGTGTCCGCAGAGGAGAAGAAACTGCAAGTGCTGTGGCACAGGCAATGGATTAATTAGATAATTAGAACTTGCCAAATTAATGACAGTGGTGTTGCTGAATCAAGGATGAAGTCATCAGCGCGATCGCGCCCTACACTTTTTGCTGTAACATAGAGTACTTCCTAGCTTGGCAACGAACTGATTGCTATCGTTGTTGATATCAATTAAAGTTCATCCCTTTTTAAGTCATTTAATGCTAAAAACTCCAATTGAGACCACTTCCCAATGGCATGGTGTTCTTAAACTTGCCTATCAACAAAAGGATAATCAGACAAAACCAATAGAAACTTACGCGCAAGCACCCTACAAAATCCAGCGTCCATTTTATCCCGAAGGAGAACAGACCTGTTATAGCACAATTCTCCATACTGCAGGGGGCATAGTCGGTGGGGATCAACTTTCCCAGTCTATCCAGTTGCAACCTGAAACTCATGCGGTCATTACCACTGCAGCAGCCAGTAAAATTTATCGCAGTAATGGTTTGACGGCTGCTCAAAAGATCAACATCAAAGTGGGAGAAAAAGCTTGCTTAGAATATCTTCCTAGAGAAACTATTATCTTTAATGGCGCAGAATATCAGCAACAGTTACAAGTGAATCTTGCTTCTACGGCAACTTGGTTGGGTTGGGAAATTGTCCGGTTTGGCCGTTCAGCCAGAGGCGAACAGTTTTTGCAAGGCAATTGGCGATCGCGCACGGAAGTTTGGCAAGAGGGACAATTAATTTGGGTTGATTGTCCATACTTACCAGGCGGAAAAGCGGTTTTACAAAGTCCGCATGGTTTAGCGAGTTATCCGTTAATCGGCACCTTAGTCTGGTTAGGCAAGCCTGTTTCCTCAGAAATGCTCGCGCAAGTGCGTCATTTGTGGGATGAAATGGAAATCACAGGAGAAGCTGGCACAACCTCCTTAATGTCAGGAGTGTTGTGTCGTTATCGCGGAAATTCTCGTGCTGAGGTGATAAACTGGTTTACTAATCTTTGGCGGCTCTTCCGTCAATGGGACGGAAAAGAAACACCTGTTACGCCTCGGGTTTGGCAGGTTTAACCATGCAGTTATTTGTTTTTCTATGCAACTTTCACCTCAAGAAAAAGACAAATTATCTATTTTTACCGCAGCATTACTTGCAGAACGACGCAAGGAAAAAGGACTGAAACTGAACTATCCCGAAGCCGTTGCCTATATCTCTGCCGGACTGCTAGAAGGGGCGCGAGAAGGGCGTTCCGTTGCTGAATTAATGAGTTATGGCAAAACTTTACTCACCCGCGATGATGTCATGGAAGGGATTCCGGAAATGGTCGAGGAAGTCCAAATTGAAGCCACCTTTCCTGATGGGACAAAGTTAGTTACCGTTCACAATCCAATTGTTTAAGACCGATCATGATACCAGGAGAAATGCAGATTCAAGCCGGAGAAATTGAACTGAATCAAGGTCGTCGTTTAATGACGATTACGGTTGCTAACAGCGGCGATCGCCCCATTCAGGTGGGGTCCCATTTCCACTTCTATGAGGTGAATCCGGCGTTACACTTTGACCGCGAAGCAACCAAAGGGATGCGCTTGAATATTCCAGCAGGAACTGCCATTCGCTTTGAACCCGGAGATGATCGGGAAGTGGAGTTAGTCGCGATCGCGGGTCGTCGAGAAATTTATGGCTTTAATGGGTTGGTTGAGGGAAAAGTTGATTCCTAATGCTGGTCATTAGGGCAAGCGAGCTTGCCAAGCCTTTGGTACGATGAAAGTGGAAAGCAATTGTTAACCCTAGAAGAGGGCTGACGCCCAGCGGAAACGAGAATTGAACGCCATGCCAGAGGGATTGATTCTGATTTTCTGCCGCTTGTTAGGGGTTATCAGCAGCGATCGCGCTGTGAAAGTGCCTCTCCCCTCAAGACTGTTCAAGGAGGAAACATGATCGACTACTCTCTGCTTCAAAACTTACCCTCAGCCAAAGATCTCCCTGATAGTGACGATACTCCGGTGGATAACGAACTGCAAAATTTAATTCCTAACCTCCTTCAAAGTATCCTGGCGATGATTTGGTCACAGCGTTGGGATTGGTATTTTGGAGTTGATATGGGAATTTATTATGATCCGAAAAAAAGCGCGATTGTCCCTGATGGCTTTTTAAGTGTAGGCGTTCCCCGGATCAGAGATGAAAATTTACAAAAAGTCGCCGCACGCGCCCACGCGCTTTAGACGTGGGATATAAGGAGTTCGGCGAGGAGTTCGGCGAGGCTCACTCGAGCCGCTCACTCGAGCCGCGAGTGAGTTGAGGGCTTCAATAGCCCGAAGACGAACCAACTCAATCAGTTTGTGTTATGATTAACTCATTAACAAGAGGCGCGATGTGCCTCCGGCACCTGAATCGAAGATTCAATCAACCTCTCTAAAAACGTTAGCACCCTAACCGGTGTACCAGTAAAAACAAGACAATTTAAGTTTCTAAACTGTAGGGTCGGGCGGACCCGAACCGGATAATCAACGCTTTTGGAGAGAATCCCCTCTGGAGCTAAAAGAACTCGTTTCTGGAAGTTGTAAGGTGTCTCGATGAATTAAGAATCCAACTTCTTTAGATGTTGGAGCGTCAAAAATAACAGTAACTTTTTCAGAGCGATGAATTCAGATACAGTTTCTTGCCAGAGAAGAGTTAAATTTGTTTTAAGTTGTGAGTAGAAGTAGCCCGTTGATTTTGCCATCGTTTACGCCATTGACTCGTTGCTTCTAAAGGACTCATCAGTTGTTCTTGTTGACGACACTTTAGGATCGTCTCAGTTGAAGCATCTAAATTAGGATCCCGGTAGGGAACAGCAGCCCGTGTCTGTTGATGTTCTAGATCGAGTTGCGATAAAGGGGATACATCCTCAGGGTTCCAACTCGCAACCGTAGAACGACGATTCATGCCCATCGTTGAAGTGTAAGAGAGTCCTGCTAAATTCAAAGCAGTTCGCATTGCTGCTGCACAAGAATAAGTGGCAAGGCGTCCTGAAACATCTAGACATTGAGCCACTAAAGCTAGAAATTCTACCGTCCAAAGTTGCGGACAATGTGGGGGGGAAAATGGATCTAGAAAGATAGCATCCGCCAGAAAACCCTCTTGAATTACCACTTGAATGGTGTTTCTTGCATCTCCAATAAGCAACTTAGCTTTGATCTCACAGCGCTCTAAAAACTGTTGTTGGGCTAGGATTTCCAGTAACTCTGGAATCGGAGAGGACCAAAGATTTAACAACCTATGCTTAGTTGCCGCCTGAGCAACTTGCCAATCGGATTCTAGACCAATAATTTCCAAATGACAATCAGGATTAACTTGCCAAATCGTTTGAATTGCAGCAGCCGTGTTATAGCCTAACCCATAACAAATATCAAGAATTTTGAGATGAGATTGTTGTTGCGCTTTTTCAGCTAACTGACAGGGCGTGATAAATTTTTCTTGGGCTTCTTCTTTTGCGCCTCGTAACGAATGAAAAGTTTCCTCAAATTCAGAAGATAAGAACGTGTAAGAACCATCAGAGGTAAGTTGGGGAGTGAAACTCATTTTTTAGAAAAGACAGACTGAGTTAGGGGCAAGTAAACAGTAAAGCAACTACCTTGACCGGGATTAGAAGTCAATGTGATTTTACCACCATGTTGTTGGGCAATAGCGCGGGCAATCGGAAGACCCAAGCCCGTACCCTGCTTGCGTTGTGACCGTGAGGGGTCAGCCCGCCAAAACCGCTCGAAAACTAATGCTTGTGCTTCGGGTGCAATCCCCACTCCGGTATCTAGGAAACTTACTTGGCAAAGACGATGAGTACGAGTCAGGCAAATCCTCACTGAGCCACCTTCTGGAGTATATTGTAGGGAATTTCGCAGTAAATTAGCAAATAAACGATGCAACTGATCACTGTCTCCGACCACAACTGCATCTTCATGTATTTTGCACTCAAGTGTGATCCCTTCTGCTTCTGCCATCGGTTCAAATAGTTCTACTAAATCTTGTAGCATTTCTTCGATGGCAATTGGTCGCCAAGAATGAATGGGAGGGGTTTGGGTAGCATCAGAACGAGCAAGAAACAGTAAATTTTCAATGAGGCGACTCATTTGCTCTGTTGCACTAGCAATTGCCGTTATTTTCCTAATATCTTTACTATGAATACGCTCAGGGTGGTTTTGCATTACCTCCACAGAGCTTTTAATTGCAGCTAAAGGGCTTCTGAGTTCGTGAGACGCATCCGCAGTAAATTGCCGGAGTTGCTTGAGATTTTTTTCTAGGGGAGCAAGAGCTTTTCGAGTTAACCAAATTCCCCCAACCGCAGCAAATCCAACTGCTACTGTCCCCCCTGTAATCAACCCCCAAAGCAGTTGTTGTTGAGAAGCTTGTAATTCTTCGGTCGATTGAGAGGCGCGAATATACCCTTCTAAACTAGGCTGGTCAGAAGTCGGGCGATCGCGAAAGACTGAAATCGTATAGGAACGGATATTATGGGGAGAAGATTCAATTTTTTGCGTTTGTGTTCCAGTTTTAGGAAGGGCATCCACAGTCAATTGTCCGCGAGTTGCGAGTAAGCGTCCTTGAGGATCGAACCACTCTAGACTTTGGTGATCGCGATTAAAAATATCTCGCCAAGGGACTTCATCAACGCTATTGAGATACTTACTTCCTCTTTGTTTCACTTTCGTATGAAACGGAGTAGCGGCTTGTGCCAAAGTCAGTAATTTTTTATCCAGTTGCCGGTAGAAGCTATGACTGACAAATACATAAGTTCCACTCCCAAAAACCGTAAGAATGGCGCTAATTACTCCCAGATAAGAAAGTAATAATCGCCAGTGTAGCTCACTCACTGGTGAGCGAGGCGGAAACTTACATTTCTTTAAGACGATATCCCAAACCATAAACGGTCTCAATGAAATCAGGCGGTGCTCCTGCTAATTTTAACTTTTGTCGTAATCCCTTAATGTGGGCTCGCACAGTATGTTCTTCGGGACAACTTTCAAATGCCCAGAGATGATCTAAAATCTGAGTCCGACTAAAAACACGACGACCACTCCGTAAAAACATCTCTAGCAGACGATACTCTTTTGGACTCAAGGATAAATGAGAGTCTTCATAAGTGACCTCACAAGCGTTAGGGTCTAGTTTCAAGGGTCCCCAAGTTAAAGCGGGTGAAAAATTAGTTTGATGGCGACGGAGGAGAGCACGAGTTCTAGCTGCTAACTCTTGGAGTTCAAACGGTTTCACAAGGTAGTCATCGGCCCCAGCATCAAGCCCAACCACTTTATCGGTTGTCGTATCCCGAGCCGTTAACATCAAAATTGGCGTGGTGTTCTGCTGAGAACGCAAACGCTGACAGATTGTAATTCCATCTAATTGCGGAAGCATAATATCTAGCAAAATGAGATCATAATGAAACGTGCTAGCCAGTTCAAAACCCGTTAGACCATTGTCTGCCACTTCCACAGCATAGTTTTGATCGCTGAGATCTTCAGCAACTGCTTCACTGAGACGTTCATCATCTTCAACAATTAAAATTTTCATGGTATTTCCTAATCCCTATTGTTCCTTGAGAACGAGTGAGTAGAAAATATTATCTTCTATTATTCAATGCAAATAAAGAAAGACTTGCAACTCTTGAAGTCCATCAAAGCAGTTTTAATGTTCTTCATCAAGTTGCAAGCTCATAGACATCCAAGTCTTTTCTGGTGTGGGTTGATCAAAAGGGGAATTCATTAATTAGAGGTGATGAATTCCCCACTAGAAGCATTGATTCAGAGAATTATTGGAGTTCTCCCTCTGTGCTTTTTCCTTCTTCTGTGACTTCAGAGGGTTCGTCATCCACAGCCTCGAATCCTCCCGTCATGCCAGGCTCTTCTTCAGTAGCTGTTTCTTCTACCGCAGGAGATTCTTCTTCAGTAGCTGTTTCTTCTTCGGTCACTTCTTCAGCCGATTCAGTAGTGTCTACTTCTTCAGTGCCGGTAACCGCTTCCGACTCAGGAGCAGTAGTATCATCAGCAGTGACATCTTCTTGGGTCATTGCTGGGTCTTCGGTCACCTCTTCAGCCGATTCAGTAGCGTCTACTTCTTCAGCACCGGTAAACGCTTCCGACTCAGGAGCAGTAGTATCGTCTGTTACTTCTTCAGCCGAGTCCATTTCAGCACCGGTATCTGTTTCTGAATAAGGAGCAGTTTCTGCTTCCGTTGGCGCTTCCCCAGTCATTTCAGATGTGCTGTGTGAACCAGAATCCTCAGTCATTGTTTCTGATGCCATTTGGGGAGAAGTAACTTCTCCTTCTTGTGCCTCAGCTCTATAAGTAGATAAAGGGAAAATTGAGGTAGCTAGTAATAAAGCGATTAGTTGAGCTTTCATGAGTTTCTCCTTGAATTTTAGTTGTGTACGGTTTGTGTAATTGTTCTAAGAGCGATGAGTCTTAAGACTCACTGACCCTTTTTGGCTAAAGTGTTTCTCTTCTGCTCAAGCAAAAGATGGGTTGGATTAAGTAACAAGAGGGAATGAGTTCCCCTCATTGATTGTCGATTGATCCTATTGAGCAGTGGAATCTTCGGGAACTTTCTTGAAGCCTGTGTCTTCACTTAACTCATCAGTAGCTTCTCCAGAAACTTCAGATTCGCCTTCTGTGCTGAAGTCAAATTCCTCTTCTGTCGACATTTGAGTAGATGAGTCTTCAGGAGTTTCCTCGATACTTTTCTCTCCGCCTAACTCATCAGTAGCTTCTCCAGTCATACCGGACTCGTCTTCAGGAGCCATACTGGAATCTTCTGGCATTGACTCTCCAGTCATACCGGACTCGTCTTCAGGAGCCATACTGGAATCTTCTGGCATCGACTCTCCAGTCATACCGGACTCGTCTTCAGGAACCATACTGGAATCTTCCGGCATCGATTCTTCAGTCATCCCTGAATCTTCTGGCATCCATTCTTCAGTCATCCCTGAATCTTCCGGCATTGATTCTTCAGTCATCCCTGAATCTTCCGGCATTGATTCTTCAGTCATCCCTGAGTCATCTCCTGTCATGGAGCCAGATTCTTCAGTTGAAGTGGTGGGTGATTCCTCTATGGTTGAGTCAGTATCTTGGGTTGGTTCGGAGGGACCACCACAAGCTGATAAAGGAATAATTGAAGTTGCTAGTAATAAAGCAATCAGTTGAGTTCTCATAACTGTTCTCCTTGAAGTTTAGTTCAATTAGTTAATAGGTCAATTTAATTGGGGATTATTAAACGTGAGCAGCTTAATTTTCCAAATAATTTTTGACTTGCTGCTGAAGTTCTGGATCTTGTCGCACCGCAATCCAAATTTCCTGAAACCGTTCTATCTGTAAACCTTCATCAGTAATGGCTGCTTCAATGTCTGCTTGTGCCTCTTGTTCAATTTGCTCGATTTGAGCATCAGCTTGCTGAAACTGTTCTTGCTTCTCTTCACTGACATTGGATGTTTCTGAATCGCCACTCTCAGGCTGCTGTTGTTGTCGCAGCAATTCATTATATTCTTTGATCGTTAGTCCTTGTTCCTCGATCGCTTCTACCATTTTCTGGCGAGACTCATCTTGGATCGTTTGAACCACTTCAAAGGCACTAGCAAAGCTTTGAATTTCCTCATCATTCACTTCGATAGAAGTGCTTTGCTCAGGGGTAACAGCAGGATTATTTTGTTCTGGAGTTTGCTGTTGTGCCAGGGTTACAGTTTGACCTGCCAGCAAGAAAACAGATGCTGTTGCTCCTGCCAGGATAGAAAGGTATTTCATCGGATACTCCAATATCTGTGCTAAGGGTAAAAGTTTCAAAGCAAGGCTTCTTAACCTTTACCTAACCATTACCTTAAACAACGAATGTGAAGAATTTGAGAAGATAAGAATAATCGATGAAGAGAAAATCAATGGAAGTAAAGCCAACTGACCTGAGACCGTTTTTCTAACTTTATTATGTTGATTTTTTCAGAGCTGTCTGATTAACAATTAATCAGTGTTTAGAAGCGAAGCAGCAATAGCTTGCTTGAGTTGTATTGATTTAAATCAATTCTAATAAAAAACAATTTTAAGACTGTATTTGAACTACAATCGTGCCGTTTTGAGTGGCGGTAGGATATACCAACATTATATTTTTGCCTGAAATAACATTTTTATTGTGATTTTTAACAATTAGCACATTTCTATTCTCTTACCGGTAGGTCGAGTTTTCCTCCTTTGAACCTATAACAAGAATATTTTTGGGAACTTAGCACCCATCGATTAATCACTTGAAATTCACGACCATATTTCTCTGCTTTACCTTCACACTTAAGAGTAGAGTTCAAGAATTGGCATATATTAACTTTCATCAAGAAGAGACAGAGAAGATTGATATCTTTCATACATTTCAATACCAGGGACTTTTTCACGAAACGTTTTGGGTATTTTATACACCTTGGAAGGATACTCTTCACGCAGTGTTGCAAGATGATCATAAGGTTCCTTCCATTCTTTAAGGTGAGATAATAATCTTTTAAACTGAGAGTATGAATCTTTATGTTTTTCCATTAAAGCAATGTAGCGAATAATTTTTGTGTAGGTATCAGGATTATTCTTTTTGCCTGTAATACCAATAATTTTCCCCATTTTTTCAAAAATACTATAGTTTAGTTTTATTTCTATGAAAATTTGTTTAGAGTTATGTAATTCTTTTTTAGTAA
>CAZAYV010000084.1:0-18541 GCA_964489465.1 uncultured Dactylococcopsis sp.
ACTCAAAAATTTTACAATTCATTTACGCTTGCTATAGCAATTTTCTAATCCGTAAGATATACCCCTCTAATAATTTTCTAATAATTTTCTAATTAATGAAGTATGCTCTCTCATTTGCAGTTCTTGCTTATCTCTATTTTTTATACTTCACCACACTAGGAACTGATATAAATATTTAACGAATTAATCCAGTATAAAGTCTATTCATCAAGATTCACTCTACTTCTTTATTCCACTTTATTGCACAATTGTTTACGTATTAATACTCAGTTTATACTGCCTTGAGTAATTAATTTTTATTAAACATTATTAAAATTAGTTAACCCAATTCTGACCTAAAGTTGATTAAGAGTGCAAAATTGACTACTTTTCGATGCAGTCAACGACAATTATGATGATGGCAAGATCAATGATTTATTTACCGTTTACTAAAATGGTTATTATTAGGACTGCTATCGGGTGAAGCTCAAAATTCCTTTGAGAGCATTGGTTGGAACTGGTCTTGATTGTTAAGGAAGTTGGCGGTGTTAGGGTTCCAAAAAGACCAATATTGTGTCAATATTTGATTAGACACTTAAGTGCCTGGTGATCAATGCCTCAGATTTAAGTTAAGCTGAAAGGTTTCATTGTCTTAGTACTTAGCCTATATGACGTAAAGTGAACTAAATTTTAGATACGAATCCTTGTAGCAATCTCGCAATTAAATGAGAATCGCTCAAATAAGAAAACTTGCGAAAGGGACAACTGCCACAATTCAATAGTAAACCTATTAAAGTGCAATGTTGGAAACAAAATTAGCTGGACGATATAAAATTCTTGAATACTTAGGTGAAGGTGGATTCGGTCAAACTTTTCTAGCAGCAGATGAGCAGTTGCCTGAGTTTCCAAAATGTGTTGTCAAAAAACTCAAGCCTTTGTCAGTCAAAATGTTACCAACCGCAAGGAAGTTATTTGATCGAGAAGCAAGATGTTTACAAAGCTTGGGCAAGCACGAACAGATCCCGCAACTTCTGGCATATTTTGAACAAGACCAAGAATTTTATTTGGTGGAAGAGTATATCGAAGGTAATTCTTTGACTGAAGAATTAAAGGATGGTCAACAATGGAGTGAAACTGATGTTGTTTCTTTTTTACAAGAGATACTGTTAATCCTCCAATTTATTCATTCACAAAATGTTATCCATCGCGATATCAAACCTTCTAATATCATCAGGCGTAAACAAGACAAGAAATTAGTTTTAATTGACTTTGGAGCTGTTAAACAACTCAATAACACTGAATCAACGGTTCAGGAAAACTCCTATCATACGATTGGTATCAGTACCGAAGGTTATACCCCAAATGAACAATTGCGAGGATACCCAACATTTAGCAGTGATATTTATGCGTTGGGAATGACGGCTATCCAAGCTTTAACCGGTCTGTCTCCTAGCGAGTTCTCCAGAGAGTTCGATCCGGCTACGGATCAGATCAAATGGCGTCAGTACAGATCCATTAGCGAACCATTAGCTCTTATTTTGGACAAAATGAGCTGTCCTGACTGGAGAAAACGCTACCATAGTGCCGATGAAATCCTCAGTGATTTAGGAAGTGTTCTTGCCAAAGCCAATCAGGTGAGTCAGACAGAAACTCGCCAAAGTGTTCCAGATTCTACATTTGTCAGTGTAGACCCCAGCGAAAGCACTTCAAGCAGTGTCGAATCGCCTCAAAAAGAACAATCTAGACGCTTGCCAGGACAAATGTGGCGGCGCTTCGCTAACCTGCGTTTAGCTCTCCTCACGCTAACGATATTCGCCATTGGACTGGGGATGATTGAATTGATTCGTCCCACAATTCGCCCACTATATCTCATCCATCAAGGGAATGAATTGCTAGATTTAAACCAACCGCAAGAGGCTCTTGATAACTTTCAAGAAGTTATCGCACTGGATGCTGATAACTTAAAGGCTTGGCAAGGAAGAGGAGATGCCCTGCGTCGCCTGGAACGCAACGAAGCAGCCATTATTGCTTATAATAAAGCGCTTCAATTTGAATCCAACAATAGCAAAATTCTTTCTAAAAAAGGCTGGGCCCTCTATGAGCAAAAAGCATATGATCAATCCTTATCGATGCAGGAAAAAGCTTTAGAGATTGACCCAAATAATGCTAGTGCTTGGAGCGGCAAAGGGATTGCCTTAATTGGGTTGCAGCGCTATGAAGAAGCCCTCACTGCTTTTAATCAAGCTCAGCGGCTAAAGCCACAAGAACCGAAAATCTGGCTCAATAAAGCCTTGGCGCTTGAATATCTGCAGCGCCCTCGAGCAGTGGAAGAAGTTTATGAAGAAGCACTGACAGCATATGATGATTTTCTTAGAGTTAAGCCCAATGAACCAGTGGCTTGGGTGGATCGAGGGGAAGTGTTAAGGAAATTAAACCGCTATCAAGACGCACTTAATTCTTATGAAGAGGCAATTGAGGTTAAGCCGAATTTTCATTCCGCTTGGCAAGGTAAAGGAATTACTCATTTTTTCCGGGGAGAGTATGAACAGGCACTCGATGCTTATGATCAAGCCCTTGATATTAATCCCAAATCTTACTTGGTTTGGCATAACCGAGGCTCTTTGCTCGCTGAGGGGATGAATGATCTCGAAGCAGCGATTCAATCTTTTGACCAAGCCCTCGAAATTAACCCCAGTTTTTATCATGCTTGGCGGGATAAGGGATTTGCTCTGAGTAACTTAGCGCGACCACAAAAAGCGATCGCTGCCTTTGACGAAGCCCTAGAAATTCAGCCCAACGATCATAAATCTTGGGTGGGTCGCGGGATTGTTCTCACGGAACTAGAACGCTACCAAGAAGCCTTAGCAGCCGTTAATCAAGCTGTAACAATTGAACCCAATGATCCTTTGGTATGGGTTAATCAAGGGTCAGTCCTCGAACAAATGGGACGACGGGAGGAAGCAATCACGGCATATGAAAAAGCCTTAGAACTGAATCCTAGGTTCCGACCTGCCACTCAAGGGTTAGAACGATTGCGCTAGCCCGACTCTGGTCTTTTTTAGGGTTTAAGAGGTCAATCATCAACCTCTTCCCTGAATCGGGAGAAGAAAAGAAGTTCATCTACCCAATCTCTAATGATTTCCTAATTCGTTCTTGCTTGGGAACCTCGCGATCGCGCTTTGGGCAATGAGTGAGATAGCAATGCCAACATCGCATCAAGAAAATAACGAACATTGAAACCCAGTTACAGCAAGAGTTTTAATTTCTTGGAGATGTCTATGTATGTCTAAACCCCACGCTTCTTTCCATCAGTGGCGATTAAAACCAGGCTATATTAGCAGCAACGGCTCTGAGTTTGAGTCAATTCATATTCTCCTGGGTAAATTTATTGCAGACCATCATTCTTCCTCCCCCTGGGAAGAATGTAGCCTCCTAGCGGAGAATTCTACCTTTGAATGGGGAAAAGGTTATCCTCTCGAAAAAGTGGTTAACGCTCAAGCGGATTTAGAAACGCTGTTAGCAAACCCGCAGTTGTTCCGCAATGCCGTAGCCATTATTGAGCCTTGGGAGCACGTTGGCTATAACCCTTTAGGAGAGCATGTCCGAGCTTCAGTTAATGTGGCTTACCTCCTGCAGAAAATTGCCGATTGCGATTCCGTTCTCTTTCCGGTTTGGTCTTCAGGCACTCTTGATTTAGAGCGGTTAATGCCTGCTATTAGTAGCGGATTAGCCATTATTGTGGAAGGGGGCGATTCCTCGGCGCGCGATCCAGCCAGCTTTGCCGAATCGAATATTTCTCACGAAGAGATGATTCGCCTCACGGAAGCAATTCTCCTGTCTCGGAGTCCCACCAGCGCTCCCGCTTTGTTGATCTGTTTAGGACATCAACTGGCAGCCCACGCTCATATCACCTTGATTAAACGGGCTGTTCGAGAAGTTATCGCTTTGGAAAATTTAGAGCGCGATCGCGGTGGAAAATTCTTAAAACTCCTGAAGCAAGTCTGTCAAGAAATTCAAGCAATGGGAGAATCCTTACCCATTCAAAAACGCGATGGTCGCATCGTTGCTCAAGGCTGGGATGACTGGGAATTTGCCGTTGCGGAAAATGAAGCGAAGGAATTTGGGGCTCGCCACTTACTCCCTTATGAATCCCCAGACTCGGAAGAAACCTCAGGTATCCCAGATCGTTTAATTTGGGCGCACGAAGTCACTGCAGATATTCATGAAGGAGTGATTGATACCTCGATTGCTTACGACCAAAATCTCAATATTTCCATGTTTCATGCCGATGAAGTGAATGAAGAAGCAATTTTATTCGCAAATTGGGCTTATCGCCTACTCCATGAGGCGTTGATTCCTTGTCGCCATATTGTGGCTAAAAGCTCCCTTTCGTGGTTGATTAAACTACCCGACGCGATTGAAATTTTATGCTCAACGGAAGCGCATGGCGAGCTCGTGACCGAATGTTCAGCGACCTGCATTAACTATCTCGATTTTGAAACCCGAGAGATTCGGCGCTCATTTACCTGTCAATTTCACCCGGAACTATTGGCTGATCTGCGAGCTATCGGCATGAGAGAGCCTCCTTCCTATAGTGAACTGAAACAGGATGATGGAGCAAGGCTATTTGCACGGCTGTTGTATACAGGAATGCAAGATTGACACTCCCCGATGGCAAGTAAAGAACGACTGAAGCAATTAAAAACGCAATGATTACCAACTGACGAACCTTGATTATTCAACAACAAGGTTTGACAATATGACTGGGCTTCTCCTCAAACAAAAATTAATTTTCCCATTCAGACCATGGCAACTGTGATTGCAATTCATTCTTATTCAGGAGGAACGGGTCGCTCTACCTTAGCAGCGAATCTTGCCAGTCTGTTCGCACTAGCAGGAAACCGAGTCGGGGTTCTCGATGTCAGTTTGCAATCTCCAGGGATGAGTATTTCCTACGGTTTAGAGTATGACCAAATTGATTATACCTTTAATGACTATTTACGAGGTCGCTGTGAAGTGAGCGCGATCGCGTATAACGTTTTGACAGAAAAAGTTGAGTCGGGAGCCCTCTTTGTCATCCCAGCCAGTATCAAAAGCGAAGATATTGCAGCGGTTCTCACCGAAGGCTACGATCTTGATTTGCTCCAAGATAGTGTCCATGCCCTGGCAGATTCGCTTAATCTGGATTTTGTCTTACTTGATGTACAAGCGGGGATCAATGAAGAAATTCTGAATGTGATCCCATTTGTTGATTATTTGATGCTCATATTATGTCCTGACCCTCAAGATTATCTGGGCACTGGCATTATGGTTGACCTCGCCCAAAATTTAGGAGTGCAGAAGATGATATTGGTCATTAATAAAGTTCTCCCAGAAGACGATCTCACAGCCATTGAACAAGCAGTGGCAGTAAATTCTCCTGATCAAAGAAGTCACATTTTGCCCTTTTCAATGACGATGATGCGGATCGGGAACGAGAGTACCTTTGGTTTCGATTATCCAGAGCATCCGTTAACTGAGGCTCTCCAAAACATTGTCTCTCAAATGAGTGAATAAATTATGATGCTTCTTCCCTCTTCCTTAATGAAACGTCTGCAAGCGGAATTAGAACCCCAGCGTTTGATTCCGAGCCTCTTAGCGGGTGCGATCTTGGGCATCATGTTAATTAGCTACTCTTTTTCTTTTTCCTTTTTAGTCTTTTCAGGGGAACTCTCCCGTTTTTTGCCCCAATATGTAGGATTTTCTTTATTTACAAGTGTGGTGGTTGCTTTAGCACTGGCTGTGAGCAGTTCCACGAAGGCGAGTGGCATGGTGCAGGATGCCCCAGCAGCGATTTCTGGAGTCAACGCGATCGCGGTAGCAACGGCTTTACCGGCAACCATCAGTGATGAAACCAAGTTTGTGAACTTAGTCGCGCTTCTCGGATTGACCACAGTCCTAACAGGAGTTGTTTCTTGGCTGTTGGGTCAATGGAATTTGGGAAATTTGATGCAGTTTATCCCTTATCCAGTGGTGGGCGGATTTCTCGCTGGAACCGGTTGGCTGCTCCTGGCGGGGTCATTCAAAATTATGGCTGATCTTACCCTCAGTTGGGAAGGCTTATCTTTGCTCTCGAACAGCGATCGCGTGCCGTTTTGGAGTGCTGGCATTGCTTATGCGCTGATTTTACTGCTGATTTCGCGACGTTGGCAACATTGGGCCATTTTCCCCAGCAGTCTTATCATTACGATTGGTTTGTTCTATCTGGGGTTGGCACTGACTCAAACTTCCATACCGGAGGCAATCGAACAAGGCTGGTTGATTGAGTTTCCCGCTTCCGCTCAAGGCTGGCATCCCATTGCACCAACTGCGATCTTGCAAGTGGATTGGTCGGCTATTTTCCCTCAGTTCGGGGGAATGGTGACCATTGCCTTGCTCAGTGTGATCGCGGTTCTCCTGAACTGTAGCGGGTTAGAACTCGCCACCAAATCCGATATTGAACTCAATCAGGAATTAAAAATTACTGGCATTGCGAACCTGATCGCCGGTTTGGGGGGAGGCTTGGTCGGCTATCACAGCTTCAGCGGTTCTTTACTCGTGTCCAAAATTGGCTCACAAAGTCGGGTTCCCTATCTTCTCGCTGGCTTAATCGGGATGGTAGCCCTGATTCTCGGAACCTCTGCCATCAGCTTGGTTCCGAAGTTTTTGCTGGGGGGGCTGGCTGCGTTTTTAGGGCTTTCTCTGCTGGCGGAATGGCTTTACGATGCTTGGTTTAAACTTTCTCTTGCTGATTATTTGAATGTCCTAGTCATTCTCAGTGTGGTGATTTTTGCGGGTTTCTTGTGGGGCGTGGGCATTGGCATTATCGTCGCCATCATTTTATTTACGATCGACTATAGTCGCACCCCGACAATCCGCAATTGCCTGTCTGGGGTTAGCTATCGCAGTCGTGTCCGTCGTTTACCAAGTCAAGAGAGAGTGTTACGGGAAAAAGGGGAGGCAATCTCTATTCTGCAACTGCAAGGGGTCTTATTTTTCGGTAGTGCTAGCCGTTTACTGAAAACGGTGCGCGATCGTCTCGCTGAGAATGCAACTCTGCAGTTCCTCATTCTTGATTTCCACTTGGTGAATGGTTTGGACTCTTCTGTCATCATTAACTTCCTCAAACTCAAGCAAATGGCAGAAGCATCAGACTTTAAGCTCGTTTTTAGTAACCTGAGCGCTGAACAACAGGGGCAATTAGAGCAAGGTGAGGTGTTAACACCGGCTGATCCGATTTGTTCAGTTTTTCCCGACCTCGATCGCGCAATGGCTTGGTGTGAAGCGGAATTAATTCGCCTGAGCAAGTTACGGCGCAGTCGCTCAATGCCTTTATTTATTCAACTGAAGGCAAGTTTCCCAGACCCAGAGTTAGTGCCAATTCTAATGCAAACCTATTTAATTCCCATGCAACTTAACCCAGAAGAAATCTTATTTCAAAAAGGAGACCCTTATGATGGACTCTATTTTTTAGAAGCGGGTCAAGTGAGCTTTATCGACGGTCATGACCATCTCGAAACGCAACGGCGAGTTGCCACTTATAACCAAGGGACACTGATTGGAGAACAGGAGCTTTATCAGAAAAAACCCCGCACTTTTAACGCCATTGCTGAGTGCAAGAGTCGTCTTTATTTTTTACCAACAAATGTTTTAACGCGAATGGAAACCCGTCATCCCCATCTCGCATCTGCTTTACATCGTTTTACCGTGCAATTTTTAGCGCAACATTTAGATGATCGCGATCAAGAAATACAAGAATTATTAGGCTGAATTTCCTTAGAAAAAATCAAGTTAAGTTTAGTGAAGAGACCAAAAAGTTATGGAGCAAATATTCGGTAGTTTTATTAATTTTTATTTTTCACCTCAGCGCAATTAGCAGCTTTTCTAAGACGTAGAGAAGAAGAATAAATGATATAAACAAGTAATCATTAAATTAGGATAGTAATTATTAATTGCTCATGTATCAAACCTATAATCATTTCCTGATTCGTTCTTGGGAACCGCGCGATCGCGCACCCGCTTCCACTCTCATTGCCCAAGTTTTAGCTGAATATGGACTCCCTTGGGATGAAACCGATGCGGATCAAGATGTGGTAGAAGTCGAACAGTTCTACCAAGAAACGGGTGGTGAATTTTGGGTGGTGGAACGGGAGGGGAAGCTAGTGGGAACAGCCGGGTATTATCCAATTTCTCGCGGGAAAAATGCTGTAGAAATTCGGAAAATGTATCTGTTGCCGGAGGTGAGAGGGAAAGGATTAGGACGATTTTTATTAGAACAATTAGAACGCGCGATCGCGCAACGAAATTATCAAGAAATTTGGCTGGAAACCGCTAGTGTTCTCACTGAAGCGATCCAACTCTATGAAAAAGCTGGCTACAAGAGTGCAGAAGGGGTAGAAACCGCTCGCTGCGATCGCGTTTACCGCAAACTATTGCTTGCCTAAATTAAAGACTTGATGAATCACTCTCAGTGCGGTTTGTCCTTGGGATTGAGCGACAACACAACTGATCTTAATTTCAGAAGTGGTAATCATTTGAATATTAATTTTCTCTTGGGCTAACGCGGAAAACATCTTAGCAGCAACCCCGGGATTACCGACCATTCCCGCGCCAACGAGACTGACTTTGGCAATTTCTTTATCGATGAGAATATCTTGCGCGCCAATTTCAGGGAGTAACTCGTTTAAAGTTTTTTCCGTTAGTTCCACATCGGCGCGTGAAACCGTAAAGGCAATATCACGACTGGGAATCTCGTTAACAAGGCGCGATCGCTGCGACTGAATAATCATATCCACACTAATGTGTTCTTCGGCTAAGCGACCAAAAATTTTCGCTGCCCGCCCTGGATAGTCGGGAACATGACGAATCGCAACTTGCGCTTGATTCATATCTAATGCCACCCCTCGCACCGGCGGATGGTCATTTTTTTGAGCATGGGGAGAAACGGGAGAACTATTGAGACCAAAGGCATCACAAAGGGCATTCACGGCGCGATCGCCATCTGCTTCCTCAATCACACAGCCCACTTTCACTTCTGAGGTAGAAATCATCCGAATATTAACATTCGCCTCTGCAAGGGTGTGAAACATTTGGGCAGCAATCCCGGGACGACCAATCATTCCCGCCCCGGTGATAGCAACCGTGGCAATTTTGGGTTTGGTCATCACTTCTGCTTCGTTGGTTTGATGGGAAGACCGCAGAGAAGGCGCGATCGCGCTGGCAACGGCTTCTGCAGTCTTGACCACATCCCGCTGTACTGTAAAGGCAATATCATTCGTATTCCCTTCATGAATCGACTGAATAATTAAATCGACATCCACATCTTGGCTGGCAATTTCACCAAATAATTTCCCAGCAATCCCCGGTGAATCAGGAACTCTTAATAGCGCCACTTGTCCTTGTGAGGTGTCGAGTTGGACGCTATCCACAGCTTTACCAATTTCGAGTCCGGATAAAGAACGAGGTTGGGCAAGGGGAGAAAGGACTTTGGTGCCCGGTTCATCACTCCAACTAGAACGAACCACTAAAGTGAGCCCATAATTCCGGGCAATTTCCACTGCCCGCGGATGCAACACCTTTGCCCCTAAACTGGCTAATTCCAGCATTTCATCGCAGGTAATTTCTGACATGAGAGTGGCTTCGGGAACTACCCGGGGGTCAGTGGTTAAAATGCCGGGGACATCGGTATAAATTTCACAATAGTCTGCCTGTAAAGCAGCGGCAAGGGCAACAGCAGAAGTATCCGAACCGCCTCGACCGAGGGTGGTAATTTCTAAATCTTCACTGCTGCTAATTCCTTGAAAGCCGGCAACTACAACCACTTCTCCCTTTTCTAAATGCCGTTGGACCCGATGCGGCTTAATTTCTAAAATGCGGGCGCGACTGTGGGACGTTTCCGTCACAATCCCTACTTGTGCCCCTGTTAACGATAAAGCCGGTTGTCCTAACTCTTGCAGTGCCATACTCAGAAGCGCGATCGACACTTGCTCTCCCGTTGAGAGCAACATATCCATTTCGCGGTGGTTTGGGTGACTCGAAACCTGTTGCGCGAGGCTGACGAGTTCATCGGTAGTTTTGCCCATTGCTGAAACCACGACAACGACTTGTTTTCCTTGCTGCGCTGCTTCATAGACCCGTTGCGCTACTTTTTGAATTCGCTCTACTGAACCAACTGATGTCCCGCCAAACTTTTGCACAACCAAGGTCATAACCGAGAAATTCCCCCTTTTACCGCTCTCATATCAATCGTCTTGATCAAGATACCAATCTCAATTTTAGACTGCCACTCACTGTTTCATCTCAATCAAAGAACTCAGCCAATCAGCTATCAAGAATATACCCATAGACACTGTCGATGGCAATCGCTTTCACGCCAAACTAAGAGTAAATTAAAACGATTCAACAGAATCTTTCTTTGGAAAGAGCGATCACGCTCTTTCTCTGTTACCAAATCTTGTTACAATACTTAACAACGTCACGTCGGTCGGTCTAAAATTTATGACTCAACAAACTGTTTCTGCTTCTAATTCATCTCAGCAATATCAGGCGCAAAGGAATTCTCATCATACCACTGACGAAACGATCACAGTGGAGTCATCAACCCAACCGCTGCATCCGGCTTTAACCGATAACGACTGGCGTTACGATCCAGAAAGAATTAATAGTTACTACCAGAATCGTCCGTTAGCAGTGGTCCGTCGCTTAATTGCCCTCATCTTTCCAGGGACGGCATTTGGCGTGCGCTTACTATTTGATAAACTGACCGGACGCATCAGGCAAAATGAACAAAAGCGCGCGATCGAGCTGCGAGAAATTCTAACGGAACTCGGTCCCACCTACATTAAAATTGGTCAAGCCCTCTCGACTCGCCCCGACTTAGTTCCCCCAATCTACTTGGAAGAACTGGCGCAACTGCAAGATCAGCTTCCCCCCTTTGATAACGCGATCGCGTATCACTTCATTGAAGATGAACTCGGGAGCGATCCGCACCAAATTTACGCTGAAATCTCCGATCATCCCGTTGCCGCAGCCTCTCTCGGACAAGTCTACAAAGGCAAACTGAAAACAGGCGAAGAAGTTGCCATTAAAGTCCAACGTCCCGACTTACTTCGTCGCATCACCATTGACCTCTACATTCTCCGGAAAGTAGCATTCTTCGCCACCAATCATGTGAAACGCATCCGGAGTGATTTGGTAGCAATCATGGACGAATTCGCCAACCGGATTTTTGAGGAAATGAACTATGCCTATGAAGGGTATAACGCAGAACGGTTTAAGGAACTCTATAGCTATATTCAAGACATCTATATCCCCAAAATCTATTGGGAGTATACCGGACGCCGTGTCCTGACCATGGAATGGATCTCCGGGATTAAATTAACCAATGTCCAAGCGATTCAAGAAGCTGGGATTGAAGCCACGCGCCTGGTGGAAATTGGGGTGGAATGTTCTCTGCGTCAGCTTTTAGAATATGGCTTTTTCCACGCTGATCCTCACCCCGGAAACTTACTGGCTATGCCTGACGGGCGCTTAGCCTATCTCGATTTTGGCATGATGAGCGAGATTAAGCCTTATCAGCGCTACGGATTAATTCAAGCCGTTGTGCATTTGGTCAACCGCGATTTTGAAGCGCTTGCCCATGACTATGTGCAACTGGAGTTTCTCTCTGAGGATACCGATTTACGTCCCATCATTCCAGCGCTAGGCAGTGTTTTTGAAAATGCCTTAGGGGCAAGTGTTGCCGAGTTAAACTTCAAAAGCATTACGGACCAAATGTCGGAAGTGATGTATGAATTTCCCTTCCAAGTGCCAGCCTATTACGCCCTGATTATCCGTTCTTTAGTGACTTTAGAAGGAATCGCGATCGGCATTGACCCTAACTTTAAGGTGCTGAGTAAAGCCTATCCCTACGTTGCCAAACGGCTTCTGATTGATCCAGCCCCCGAGTTAAGACAATCCTTGCGCGACTTGCTCTTTCGAGAGGGCAGTTTCCGCTGGAATCGTCTGGAAAATTTGCTTCGTAACGCACGCAATTCCGAAGACTACGACTTTGAAAAAGTTTTAGACCAAGCCCTCGATTTCCTGTTCTCTGAACGCGGTGCTTTCATTCGGGAACGGCTTGTGGATGAATTAGTGAAAGCGATTGATGTTTACGGACAACGGAGTTTCTACAACTTTTCCGCTTCCATTCGGGAACAGGTAGGCTTAGCTGTCAATGAAACCCCTCCTCAGTTGGGACAAAATAACGAGAACTTACAACACATCCAAAACATCTTAGAAATTTTAAGAGATACCCCAGGGTTTGACCCCATGCGCATTGTTCCCTTGGTTCCGAAAGTGCTATCCAAGCCAGAAACCCACCAAATGGGACAAGAAGTTGTTGGTAAACTGACTGAAAAGGCGATCGCGCGCTTTATCCGTAATATTGCTTTACATGACCACCCTGCTCACACTCAGCCTGGTCATAATGGAAAACACTCTCTCCCGTCGGCAGCAAAGAGATAAATGAAGCAACGTGACTGGCTCTGGCGCTATTGGCCTCTTCTCCCCATCTACCCTTATGGCAAACGGCGTACCCTGCGCCGAGAAGTCCTCAAAAATACAATCTGGACCTTTGAGCAAGTGCAGGGCATTTTCTATGTTGTCGTTCCGATTCGGATGACAGTGGTCCGCTTAGAAGCCGGGGGATTATTGGTTTATGCGCCTGTTGCGCCCACGCCAGAGTGTGTTCGCTTGGTCAGAGAACTCGAAGCCGAACACGGTGCGGTCAAATTTATTGTTCTTCCCACGATTTCTGGACTAGAGCATAAAGTTTTTGTGGGTCCTTTTGCCCGTCAGTTTCCCAGCGCTCAGGTTTATATTGCCCCCCAACAGTGGAGTTTCCCGGTGAACCTCCCCTTAAGTTGGTTAGGGTTTCCCCTAAAACGGAGCCATATCCTTTCGGCTTCCTATGAGGATCATCCCTTTGGCGAAGAGTTTGATTACGCCATTCTCGGTCCGATTAAGCTCGGTTTAGGCTCATTTGGAGAAGTGGCTTTATTCCACAAACCTTCTCGCACCGCCCTCGTCACCGATAGTACCATTTCGATTCCTAAAAGCCCTCCTGAGAGTGTTCAGCTTGATCCATATCCTTTATTATTTCATGCGAGAGATAATGGCTTAGAGCCAATGCAAGATACGCCAGCAATGCGGCAAAAAGGGTGGCAACGCATTTGTCTGTTTGCCAATTATTTTCAGCCTGATGCCTTAGAAGTTTTAGAATGGAGTGCAACCTGGCAAGAAGCAAAACAAGCGCCAGACCGTTCAAAAAAAGCCTATTTTGGATTTTATCCCTTTCGGTGGCAACCGCACTGGCAAGCCTCATTTGAACAACTACAGGGTCAGGGACGATTGTTAGTTGCTCCCATCTTACAAAAACTAATTTTGAATCGCGCGCCTCAAGAAACGATTAAATGGGCCAATTTACTCCTGGGTTGGCACTTTGAACGACTGATTCCTTGTCATTTTCAGGCACCTTTAGAGGTCTCTCCTCGTGAGTTTCGTCAAGCTTTTAGTTTTCTAGAAAAAGAAGAATTACCGGTTAACCAAACCCGCTATCCGCTTCCAGAAGAGGACTTAGCGCCCTTAGAAAGGATTGAAGTAACGCTACGCAAGGGAAAATTGGTGCCACCTCCTCGAGAGAAAATATAAATAAATGACCAAATCAATGCTTTAGAGGATCGATTATATTGATTTTTGCACGCAGCGATCGCAGCGACCACAGCGAAACCCTTTGGCTTGTTCGGTAAACCCAAAGGCAGTGAGTAAAAATTGCCAGCGACAATAACGGGTAGCAAGATACTGTTGCATCTGTTGGGGTTGCTTTAACAGTTTTGGCGGATCGGATCGGCTTGGTTGTTGGGGTAACAGCCGATAGTGAAAGGGATCAAGCCATTCTAATTGGTCTAAACTGTGGAGCAAGGAAAGGGCAATTAAGCCGTTGGGAGACATTTGTTCTATGATTTTGATATTGCCTTCTCGGGGAATCTGTTTGGTCAGTTCTCTGGCTTTCTGGTATTGCTGACGCAGTTTCTGTACAAAGTAGCGTTCCCGTTGCTTGTCTTCTGGATAGAGTAAGCCGGTAGGTTCACTGACTAAAGTTAATGCAGTGGCAATGTTCCCATCTCTTCCGCCCCGTCCAATTTCTTGCAGATATTCCGAGAGTAATAAGGGCGGTTGATAGTGGATGACCCACCTTAAATTGGGTTTGTTAATCCCCATACCGAAGGCACAGGTCGCAATGACAAACTGTAGCGTTCCTTCTAGCCACTCTTGTTCGATGGTCCGACGTTCGGATGCACTTAATCCCGCATGGTACGCTGCAGTGCGATAGCCAAGAGAATTTAACCACTGACTGAGGATTGCGGTGGTTGAGCGCGATCGCGCATAAATCAACCCTGATTGTTTTTTTCGAGATAAAATAAATTGCAACAGCTTCTTTTTTCGTTGCGCTGGGGTACACACTCGCTTCACTTGCAAGCGTAAGTTCTGCCGATAAGGACTTTGTTGGAAATAAATCGGATCTTGCAGTTGTAAACAAGTTTCAAGGGTCTGCTGCGCGATCGGATCAGCAGTTGCCGTAAACGCAGCCACTGCCATGCGACTCCCGGCTGGTTTTGTCTGTAATAAGCTCGATCGCGCTACGCCTAACCGACGATAAGCGGGGCGAAAGGTCTCTCCCCACTGGACTAAACAATGGGCTTCATCCAAGATCAAACCATTAATGACTAACTGCGGTGTGATCAGTCGTTCCCAAACCGGTGGACTAAATAAGGTTTCTGGGGAAAGATACAATAATCGTAACTGCTGCTTTTCCAACTGTTTGAGAATGCGTTGACGTTCCAGACGCGGGATTTCACTGTGTAATGAAGCGGCGGGTAGCTGGCGTTCTTTTAATTCCTGCACTTGATTTTCCATCAACGCCACTAACGGTGACACCACCAAGGTTAATCCCGTTTGTAATAACGCTGGCAGTTGAAAGCAAATCGACTTTCCCCCTCCTGTGGGTAGCACCACCAAGGCATCTTTTCCTCGTCGCAAACAATCGACAATTTCCCCCTGGGGGGGACGAAAATCAGAATATCCCCAAATTGCTTGCAGCTGATCGCGTATTTGCTGCCAATCCATCAACCGTTAAACTAAGTAAAGAGGAATACAATTAAAAACGTCTATGACTCAGACTCATCTTACGACTAACCTAAGCGCAATTGATAATGAACTTTCCAAACGTCATATCAACCTAGATCCAGGTGGATACTTTATTATTTACCTGGATCGCGAAGCCGGCTTAATTTGTGCGAAACACTACAGAAACCTCGTTGATGAGGAAGGATTTGCGTTACATCCAGTAACAGGGGAACGGCTCTCTGCAAAATGTAATAATAGTGACTTGGTGGCAAGCCATATTTATACGGGTCGCACTGCCAAGGAACTATGCGTCAAATTGTTTGAAGAAACCGAGCCCTGTCCCGTCACACAATTTAATCATGCCGCTTACTTGGGACGGGAATTTGTGCGCGCAGAGATTGCACTGATACAGGGCAGTGAATATATTCAAGATTAATTCGTCAGTAAGACGTAAGCAAAATAGGTTGCCATAGGAATAATGGTGGCAACAATGAGTAAACCAACGACCCAAACCGTTGAACTTTGGGTATCAGTATCTTCTGCTTTCGTGAAGGTTCCTTCCACACGAATGTCGTCTTGGACTTCGGGTGGACCGGGATCCGGTTCACCCGCGAGAACAGTACCGAGGCGACTGCTCGCATTCAAAAAAGCCTGATTATACTTATTATCTTCTCGAATGGGAACGCCAATTGTATCTTCCACTACACTTGTGGCAATTTCTTGAGAAAGGCGATCTTTTAGGGCTTCACCAACGCGAATGGTGGTATTATTAGTGATCGTATCGAATACCAGCAACACTTTATCTTGTTTTTCTTCTGGCGTGGGATACCACTGACTAAATAATTCATCGGCAAAACTATCAACAGTTTCCCCATAATTTAAACGGCGAATCACCACTAACTTGACATCAGCCCCGGTTTTATCTGCAATCTCTTGTAGCAGCTTGTTCAGTTTCCCTTCATTGGTTCGACTAACAACTTCCGCCTGATCCACAATCCCAGTTGACCCATCTTGACTAATATTAGGAATATCACTGGGGCTTGTCGCTGCATGAACGGGAAGTGCAGTGATTAAAACCAGAAAACAAGGAATTAGCACTAGCAATAATCGCTTTTTATAACGTTTGAGTTTTGTTGCAGTTTGTTGCAGAAGGTGTGACATAACTTTAATTTTTTCTTGCAATAATGGCAATTTATGTTACATCTTAATATGAAAGCAGGACGGAATTGACGACTTTTACAGGGAATTCATAAACTTTTTTTAACGCTTACACCCACAACTAAATTTCTGTGTCCGTACCTGCGTAAAATGTAACCGATTAAGTTACTCATTTTAGTACCGCAGGACTTGTGGGAATTGAAAATGCCTATGCAGTCGGGCTGTCAGGAAGAGAATCAACACTTAAGTTGAGTTTGACTTGATAAGTGGCGCAATCCCAGTTTGGGAGTAACTAGGAAGCCCTCGCACTAATTATCTAAGTCGCTGAGGGAAAAGTCGTTGTTACCAATTTAGAGAAAAGGGGAAAATTTGCCAATGGCTGAAACACAAAATATGCAATATATTCAACCTTACAATGATGATGTCTATGTCGGGCATCTTTCCACACCTATTTCCGATTCCAGTTTCACTCGTACTTTTATTAATAACCTTCCTGCTTATCGGGAAGGAATTTCTCCCTTACTACGCGGTTTAGAAATTGGCATGGCCCATGGGTATTTCCTCGTTGGTCCTTGGACGTTACTCGGTCCTTTACGGGATAGCGAAGGCGATGCCTATTTAGGTGGTTTGATTGCGGCAATTGGGCTCATTTTAGTAGCAACAGGCGGCTTGTCTGCTTATGGTTTAACAGCCTTTCCCGGTGATAATTCAGAAGCCCAATATTTTGAAGATCGCGCTCCTGAAAATATAAAAACTCGCCAAGGTTGGAGTCAATTTACCGGCGGCTTTTTTGTCGGTGCGATGGGAGGAGCATTTGTGGCTTATTTCTTGTTAGAAAACTTCTCGGTTGTTGATAGTATGTTACGAGGAATCGTCAACTAGCGATTACTGATTTTGTTGCTTTTTGTTGTTTACACAAGGAAAGATTTAATATGTCTGGAGAATACGCAGCTTCTTTTTTACCGCTCATTTTAATCCCGACAGTCTGCTGGTTAATGCCTGCTGTTGTCATGGGCTTACTCTTTATTTATATTGAGTCTGACGCCTAATTAATCTTGGGAAATTTCAGGATTCTCCCTGTTTAGCTTTTGTCTGAATGGGGAGAATTTTTTTATGGGGGGTTCGATAAGCGGTTGGGCATTTCAATTGGGATAATCGCCTTTATTGATACAAAACACAAAATAAATATATATTAAGAACAATTTTATTTGATTTTAGTCAATTACCTTAGTGATATCAGATTTTGGGATGGGATATTTTCTTAATTTTTAGTTCAATACACTCAATTTTAAAAAAATTAAGGGATTTACACACTGTATCTTTTATATTTTTATGGTTCAATTAATCCTGTTTCTGTACTCTTGCGAGTGGGTTTATGAAAGAGGGGTTAAAAAAACAAGATTTGAATCGCGCGATCGCGCTCTTACCAGAAACCTTCCGTACGGCGATTCTCTTAAGAGAAATTGAAAGACTCTCTTATCAAGAAATTGCTGATCTAACCGGGGTTTCTTTTGCCATTGTCAGAAGTCGAATTGCTAAGGCAAGAGCCCTCTTAAGCGCTGATTTCAAATTCAACTGAATCACAATTTATCCCGTAGGTAATTTTAAAGTTGAGAGAGTTTAGCTTGATATTCTTCCTCAGTTAAAATACCGTTTTCTTTGGCTTCTTTTAACTTCTGTTTTTTCGATAGTTTCTCTTTGACTGAATTTTCCACAGTTTGTAATTTTGCCTCATATTCATCTGCATCTAAAATTCCACTTTCAAATGCTGCTTGTAATTGATTGGTCTTTTCTTCCACTAATAGCTCCATTTCCCGTTCATCAATTTTTTCTTCCAACTTTTGCTTCTTGGCTTGAAATTCCTCCCGACTAATAATCTCTTTACTTAAGGCTTCCTGTAACTGCTCAATTTCAGCTTTGAGTTCTGTAATCGCTTGTGATCGCGCCGGAGAAGAAGCTTGGGTATTAATCGTTTCTGAACTTGAAGTGGCGCGAGTTTCGGTTTCACTCACTCGTCTTAAACTGAGGGTATTTTGGAGATGATTCATCAGATCGCGTTCGAGAACCAGCGCCCAACTGGCACCTGCTACCCCAGTAAAGACCGTAAAACCACCGGTAAACATGGCAGTAATGCCAGCACCGGCAATATTTCTCACCCATTTCCCAACGCGGGTTTCAATGATAAATTCACCGGCAGTGGTTGGCACATTGGACCAATAAA
>CAZAYV010000085.1:0-18460 GCA_964489465.1 uncultured Dactylococcopsis sp.
GAGTCGGAGAGAAAAGGTGTCAAACACCAAGGTTGGGTTAGCGGTGACACAAAAAAACAGGTATCCGTTTCCGATTGGGATTGGAAAAGACTCGGACAGTTTTCCGCTAAAAAGACCAAACTTTTGAAACGTAATACCTACTTAATAGTAAACACACAAACGGGAGGACGCGCTTTCCTCTCCCCCTAACCCCGAAGGTATAGAGGGAGTCTCCAGCGCGAAGAGTAGATGACAAATTCCTATTTTGATCAGAAAAAAACTTCTGAATCTTCGCAAAATTTAAAGTGTGATGAATCACTTGTACATTTAGATCAGGTACGACAAGTTAAACCGGAACTTCTCCCTACAGAAAAAGCACAACGGATGGCAGAGTTTTTTAGCGCTTTATCTGATCCGCATCGCTTACAAATTTTGTCAGCGTTGGCACAACACGAATTATGTGTATGTGATTTAGCTGCATTAGTCAAAATGAAAGAGTCGGCTGTCTCTCACCAATTGCGAGGGCTGCGATCGCAGTGTTTGGTCAAATACCGTCGTCAAGGACGTAATGTCTACTATAGCCTCGCTGACGATCATGTGATGACTCTTTATCAGGAAGTTGCGCTACATATTGATGAACCTTATTAACTTCCGAAAAACTGAGAAATTGAGAAATATGGCGTTGCCGAATATAAGAGGTGAAGCAATAGGGGAGAGGAATATCTTCCCATTTAAGATAATGATCGCTTGACCCGAGTCTGTCATCTCAGCCAAAACGTTGAACCAATACCCCAATCTCGCTTTCACGATGACGGCGTGAGGTGGTTTGATTTGTACCAATTGCTGCCAGAAATGATATTAGGACGGTTTTGAGAGTTAAGCAAAAGTTATCACCCATCAATAATTTTGATATTGAAATAGATTGCCATATTAAAATATCTATAGATAAACTGTAGTTATAGAATTTCAGAAAACGTTAACTATGGTTTATTTCTTATTGAATCAGCAACAAGTAACCCACCCAGCAAGAGATTGGCTCTTTCCCCTGCGCCAACAGTTGAATCGGCTACAAATTCGCCAGGAATCAACAGCACATTTAATCTGTCGATTAATCCCAATGCAATGTCCTTTTGAACAGGATATTTATCTGTTTGGACGCAAAATTGGTCATATTCCCCCCCTGTGTAAACTCAATCCTCTCTACGAAGAGTTAATCGGGTTAAGATTTCGCGCCCTGTGCTACTTAGCGGATGAATGCGGACAAGATGTCAGTTGCTATTGCTAAATAACAACTGGATCAATACAGCGTTTAAGAATTTAACAAGGAGTGATCTATGGTTGGACTTATTAATTCTCAGCAATCTTCTGCATCGACTCAGAGACTGACGTTACAAACTACGGAAATTGCACCAGAAACGACTGCAATTCGTTGTCTAGATTGGGATCGTGAACGCTTTGACATTGAATTCCCGCTTGAAAATGGAACCACCTACAATTCTTTTCTTATTCGAGGGGAAAAACTTGCCTTAGTTGATACGTCTCATGGGAAGTTTCGCCAACTTTATTTGGATTTAATCCGTAATTTAATTGATCCAGCAGAACTGGATTATCTGATTATTAGTCATACCGAACCGGATCATAGTGGTTTAGTAAAAGATATTTTAGCAATGGCTCCCCAGGTCACTGTTATTGGGGCGAAGGTGGCAATTCAGTTTCTGGAAAATATGGTGCATCAGCCGTTTCAATCGCAAATCGTAAAAAACGGCGATCGCCTTGATCTGGGAAATGGACACGAGTTGGAATTTGTCTCTGCACCAAACTTACATTGGCCCGATACCATTTTTACCTATGATTACAAAACCCAAGTCCTTTACACTTGCGATGCCTTTGGCATGCACTATTGTGACGAACCCACCTATGATGAGAGCTTAGAACTGATTGAGGCAGACTTTCAATATTATTACGATTGCTTGATGAAGCCCAATGCCCGTTCGGTTTTAGCAGCGATCAAACGGATGGGCAAACTGGATATCGGTCAAATCGCCACAGGACATGGCCCCTTATTACAATACCATCGTTCCGAATTAGTCAATCGCTATCACGACTGGAGTAAAGCGCAAACTAAAACGGATACGTTGGTCGCCCTGTTTTATTCTGAATATGGGTATAGTGATGATCTCGCGCGCGCGATCGCGCAAGGCATTACCAAAACCGGCGTTGCGGTAGAACTGGTGAATTGGAACGATACCGAACCGCAAGAAGTGCGAGAGTTAGTGGAACAGGCTAGGGGCTTAGTGCTGGGGATGCCAGCGCAATCGGATCCAGAAGCCCATCAAATCCTAAACACTGTTTTAGCAGCAGTCCACGGCAAACAGACCATTGGTCTTTTTGAAGCCGGTGGCGGTGAAGATGAACCGATTTACCCGTTACGGAATCAGTTTCAAGAAATTGGACTCACCGAAGCCTTTGCCCCAATTTTAGTGAAAGCAGCACCAGATCGCGCCCTCCATCAAGTTTGCGAGGAAGCAGGAACGGATTTAGGACAATGGCTAACGCGCGATCGAAACGTGAAAGAAATTAAAGCGATTGACAATAGTTTACAGAAAGCCCTTGGTCGCATCAGTAACGGTTTATATATTATTACTGCTCAAAAAGGGGAAATTAACAGTGCAATGATTGCCTCTTGGGTGATGCAAGCCAGTTTGAATCCGTTGGGCGTCGCCATTGCAGTGGCAAAAGATCGCGCCATTGAATCCTTTTTACAACAGGGTGATCGGTTTGTTTTGAATGTTTTAGAAGAAGGGAATTATCAACATTTAATTAAACATTTTCTGAAACGATTTCCCCCTGGCGCGGATCGCTTTGAAGGGATTAAAACCGTTCCTGCCAATAATGGTTCCCCGATTATTGCTGAGTCTTTAGCGTATATAGAATGTCAAGTCACCAGCCGTTTAGAATGCAGTGATCACTGGATTATTTATAGCAAAGTCGAAGGGGGAAGAGTCTCAAAATTCGAGGGATTAACGGCAGTCCATCATCGCAAAGTGGGTAATTATTATTAAGCCAAACCTTCAAACGTCAATCCCCAATAACAAACTACGAACAACGAAAGCCAATGCAAAAAATGATTAACTCTTCCCAAATCCCCTGGCATAAATCGCTTAATAACAGTGGCGTCATTCAAGTTTTAGAATTTGTCCAAGACTTGATTATTATCTCTCTGTGTATTGGCTTATTTAGCTTTATGGCAATTCAGTTGCGGGAGATGTTTGTCTCCCTGCTACCGCCTTTAAACTTTCCAAGAGTTACGTCTGATATTTTATTTGTCCTCATTTTAGTCGAACTGTTTCGCCTTCTAATTATTTACTTGCAGGAACGACGCGTTTCCATTGGCGTTGCTGTCGAGGTTTCAATTGTCTCGGTTTTAAGAGAAATCATTGTTAAAGGAATTCTCGATATTCCTTGGAGTCAGGTCTTAGCTACTTGTTCTTTCTTATTAGTTTTATCCGTTTTGTTAGTGGTTCGAGTTTGGCTACCTCCCACGTTTGAAGGGGTTGATCCAGAACAAAAAATATCGGAACGACACAAACAAAGAGCTGCCAATGTGACAAATGAAAATGGTCATTAGTCATTAGTCATTAGTAAGAGAACACTGCAAATAGTAGAATTTAGGAGTCATTAATCATGGTACAAACTGCTACCCCTGTCAAGCCGAGAGATGTGCAAGTTGCAGACATTGGAACGAAGACAAAAGTGCTGCGATCGCGCGCTTGGGAACAATTAAAATTTGAAGTGGAGTATTCTCGGCAAAAAGGAACCACCTCCAATTCTTATTTAATTCAAGCCGAAAAAATTGCTCTCATTGATCCCCCTGGACAATCGTTTACCGAAATTTATTTAAAAACCTTAGAACAGAATTTGGATTGGCAACAGTTAGATTACATCATCTTACAGCACGTCAATCCCAATCGCTTGGCAACCTTAAAAGCATTAGTGGAAAAAGCCCCACAAGCGAAAATTGTTTGTTCTAAACCGGCGCTCAATGCCCTCAAAGACACCTTAGAAACCACTCAAATTCAAATCATTAAAGATCAAGATACTTTAGATTTAGGGCAAGGACATCAGTTAAAATTTCTGAGTGTTCCCACACCGCGTTGGGTGGATGGTTTATGTACTTACGATCCGCAAACTCAAATTCTCTATACTGATAAATTCTTTGGGGCGCATTGTTGTGGCGAAGCGATTTTTGATGAGAATTGGAAACAACTGGATCAAGATCGTCGTTTCTATTTTGACTGTCTTCATGCCGCCCAAAGCAAACAATTAGAAACCGCTATCGCTAAGTTTACGCCCCTTCCCAGCAGAATTTATGCTCCCGCCCACGGTCCTTTAATTAAATATAGTCTCAGTCGGTTTCGCTATGACTATCAGCAGTGGTGCCAAGAACAAAGCCAACAAGAACTGAAAGTTGCCCTACTCTATGCTTCAGCGTATGGCAGCACAACAGCGATTGCCAACGCGATCGCGGATGGTTTGATTCAGTCACAAGTTGCAGTGGAATCAATCAATTGTGAATTTGCCTCTTCTGAAGAAATTACCGAAGCGATTCAAGCCTGTGATGGCTTTATTATTGGTTCTCCGACTTTAGGCGGTCATCCCCCCACCCAAATTCAAACGGCACTAGGAATTATCCTCGCCAATGCCACCAAAACCAAATTAGCAGGGGTGTTTGGTTCTTACGGCTGGAGTGGAGAAGCCATTGATATCTTAGAAAATAAACTGCGGGATGCCCATTACAGCTTTGGCTTTGAACCAATCCGCGTTCGCTTTAGTCCCACTGCTGCCATGTTAGAACAAGGTAAACTTGCCGGAAAAACCTTTACCCAAACCCTGAAAAAGACAAAAAAACTGCGGACTCCTCGCCAAGGCATTACCGAAACCAAAATTGATCGCACTGAACAAGCTGTGGGAAGAATTGTCGGGTCGTTATGTGTTCTCACCACTTGCCAGGATAATCAGCATCGCGGTGTTTTAATTTCTTGGGTATCGCAAGCAACCTTTAATCCTCCTGGTATCATGCTTGCCATTTCTCAAGAACAAAGTCATCACTTAATCGCTCAACCGGGGGATCAATTCGTGTTAAATATTCTCAAGGAAGGGCGAACCATCAGAAGACTTTTTTCAGAGCAAATCAGTCATTCCTTTGACTCCGTCACTACCCAAAGCGCAAGTAATGGCTGCCTAATCATCGAAGAGGGGTTGGCGTATTTAGAATGTACCGTTCAAAATCGTTTAGCCTTTGCGGAAACGCTTGCTCAAGGCAGCAGCGATCATATTTTATTGTATGCCACGGTTGATCGGGGAGAAGTTTTAGAAAATCAAGGTATGACTGCGATTCAGTACCGCAAATCGGGCAGTCATTATTAATTTGACCTCAAACTCAAACTAAACTCGGAGATCCTATCCTGTTGGACTTTGGACAAGCAGCAAAATGATTCGCGATTGGCACTCGCGAATTTTTTTTTCAATGATGAGCCTGATTAAACCGCAATCAGTGAAGCAGATTCTAGCTGTTTCGCTTTTTTAATCACCTAGTGACGAGTTCTTTTTGTTTGAATCATACCCTCCGTTCGTCCAGCAGAATAACCGCGACATTGGGGAGGATTGGTTGGTGTCCCAATATCATGCAGAATTTCCAGGGCGACTGAAAAGCCGGCATTGTAAGCATTACATTAACCAAAGGCGGGGATTACCGAAAAAATATTAAGAAAAACTTATGATTTGAATTTGAGATTGTATTTCAAATCCATGTTAGAGAGTGCAAAAATCTATGCCTTTCAGGATATACTTAAACACATAGAGATTCAAATCTTGATAGAGCATAATCTATGGAAGCGATATTGTCTTCCAGCTCTGTTCGGAAAGCAGCTATCTCTGAACACCCGGTCCACAGGTTCTTGCTTAAGACCTGTGCTGTAGAGAGGCAGTGCTTTACCCTTACTTTTTTAAAGATCACTTATCACAATAATCAATTCTCGTGTATAGGAGACTAAAGGAGGCTTTTATTAGTGGATTTTGTATCAGATTTCTTAACGCGCTTTGTAGCGCAGTTGCAGTCCCCGACACTTGGCTTTCTGCTTGGTGGTGTGGTTGTTGCTGCTCTCGGTAGCGAACTGCAAATTCCAGAAGCAGTATATAAATGGATCGTCTTCATGCTGCTTATGACTGTCGGCTTGGAAGGCGGGATTGCGATCCGCGAATCTAATCTGGTAGAGATGCTGTTGCCCGCTCTGTTTTCTGTGGCAATCGGGATTCTTATTGTGTTGATCGCCAACTTCACGTTGCGTAACCTACCAAAAGTTAAAGCGGTGGATGCCCTTGCTACCGGAGGCTTATTCGGAGCGGTGAGTGGCTCTACCCTCGCTGCTTCCTTATCAGCACTGGAAGCACAGGGTATGACCTACGAGGCTTGGGCTCCCGCACTCTATCCTTTTATGGACATCCCAGCACTGGTGACGGCGATTGTTTTAGCCAGTATTTATACCAGTAACCAGCGCGACAAAAATGTCAGCAAGCAGGCTGTTACCGCAGGGGGGTATGTGAGCGAGGAAGGCGGTATGACAGGAGAGCCTCCCAGTAATCCGGACTATCCCACCACTAGACAGGAATATCGCAGACAGCAAGGCAAGTCAGTTGAGATTTGGCCCATTGTCAAGGAAAGCCTCCAGGGTTATGCTCTGTCGGCACTGCTACTCGGCATCGCTCTTGGTCTGATAACCCGCCCAGAAAGTGTCTTTGAGAGCTTCTATGATCCTCTTTTCCGTGGCTTGCTTTCGATCCTGATGCTGATTATGGGGATGGAGGCTTGGGCAAGGCTGAATGAGCTACGCCAAGTTGGTCAGTGGTACGCCCTCTATGCCTTTTTCGGACCGCTGGTGCATGGGTTCATTGGCTTCGGTCTCGGCTATGTTGCCCACCTCATCACAGGATTTAGCCCAGGTGGTGTTGTGGTTCTAGCTGTCATTGCTGCCTCCAATTCAGACATCTCGGGACCCCCCACTTTACGAGCAGGTATCCCCTCCGCTAATCCTTCCGCCTACATCGGCTCTTCCACCGCCCTCGGTACGCCGGTTGCAATTGCCTTGGGCATACCGATCTACATTGCCCTCGCTCAGGGGATAATGGGGGGTTAATTCCAGATAGGTTTCGGTCAGCCGGTGTTTTGCTAATCCGGCGACCCAGTAGTTCAATGAATATATGTATAAGGAGGTAAGCAATATGACTAAGCAAGCGAAAAAGCTCGTGATCATTACGGAAAAGTTGCTGCTGAAAAAGGTCGCTAAGATCATCGACGCAGCCGGAGCGACTGGTTACACCGTGTTGGCGACTGGCGGTAAAGGGAGTCGTAACGTACGCTCATCGGGACAACCCACCGTTGGTGACACCGAATCAAATATCAAGTTCGAGGTGCTCACTCCCACTCGGGAGATGGCGCTCAAGATTTCGGATGAGGTGGCAGCGCAGTTTTTCGAGGATTATTCGGGCATCACCTATCTCTGTGACGCAGAGGTCCTGCACGCGCACAAGTTTTGACCAACGACCGCAGCATCAATGTCAGGTTTGAGCGACCCTGTCTCTCTCCTTGAGACACTCTCCATTCACAGGTGAATTTCTGAGAGGTGTTTCCGTAGCGGCGGGCACTTGCCCGCCACCGTCCCACACATTCGATCAGCAGGGAGTGTACACAATGAACAAGTTTGACTCAACCAAACTAATTAATCCTAAAAAAGGAGAAAAAGCTCATGAAGTATTCTATAAAAGACGAGATTGATGAAGGCTGGTCAGTCCAAATTTACGGGCGCGATCGGCGTTTACTTTGTTCGTTATACCCGTCTCATGGTTGGACATTTTTAGCCGGATTTGTGGTTGGGTTATTACTCGCTTTGATCATAGCCGGATATCAATCTACTCAGGCGTCTTCCCTCACTTCCCCTTCCAGCAACCCTACCAGTCCTAATCCCCATGAACCCCTTTTACAAGTCGATTGAGGTTACTGAGCGCTTTGAGGGGGATTGGCGCAACTTTTGTAGCTGCTTACTCTGGTTCGGTTTTCCAACGACAGAGAGAGGAGAGTTGGATTAAGTTGAAACAATAATTAAAGTCAATTCAGACCTCCTCTGCTATTCTGAAAAAAACAATACCGATCCCTAAAATAATTACACTCTCCTGCTACAATAAGCTCTGTCCCGGATTTGTACGATCATTCATGACTGCCATCGACGCTGCACCCTTCTCCCCAGACGAAATTGCCTCAGAAAGCATTAAGCCCGAAGAATACGAGGAAATCGTTAAAAGACTAGGCAGACATCCGAATCAAGCGGAATTAGGGATGTTTGGTGTCATGTGGTCGGAACATTGTTGCTATAAAAATTCGCGTCCGCTGTTAAAGCAGTTTCCTACCAGCAGCGATCGCGTTCTCGTAGGACCCGGCGAAAATGCTGGAGTGATTGACTTGGGCGACGGTTTACGTCTCGCCTTCAAAATTGAATCCCATAATCATCCGTCTGCTGTAGAACCCTTTCAGGGGGCAGCAACTGGGGTCGGTGGTATCCTTCGAGATATCTTCACCATGGGCGCGCGTCCCATTGCCATTTTCAACTCGCTACGCTTTGGCAAGCTAGACAATCCTCGCACTCGCCGCATTTTTACCGGCGTTGTGGAAGGGATTAGTCATTATGGAAATTCGGTTGGCGTGCCCACGGTTGGGGGTGAAGTGTATTTTGATAGCGCTTATGCGGGTAATCCCCTGGTGAATGCCATGGCACTGGGATTAATGGAAACTCCAGACATTGTCAAGGCTGGGGCGTCTGGCATTGGCAATCCCGTTCTGTATGTCGGTTCCACCACCGGACGCGATGGGATGGGAGGCGCCAGTTTTGCCAGTGCAGAACTAAACGAAGATTCTGCGGATGATCGCCCGGCGGTACAAGTGGGGGATCCCTTTCTGGAAAAATCCTTAATTGAAGCCTGTTTAGAAGCTTTTAAAACCGGTGCCGTTGTCGCAGCGCAAGATATGGGGGCAGCCGGGTTAACCTGTTCCACCTCAGAAATGGCAGAAAAAGGCGGCGTGGGCATTGAACTGAATTTAGACTGGATTCCCCATCGCGAGACGGGAATGACCGCTTACGAATATCTCCTCTCTGAATCCCAAGAACGGATGTTATTCGTGGCGGAAAAAGGACGGGAACAAGAACTGATTAACATTTTTCAGAAGTGGGAACTGCACGCGGTTGTGGCAGGCGAAGTGATTAGCGATCCGATTGTGCGTATCCTCCAGGAAGGGAAAGTGGCTGCGGAAATTCCCGCTGCGGCTTTAGCGGAAAATACCCCACTCTACGAACGGGAAATTCTCTCGGAACCCCCTGAATATGCCCAAACCGCTTGGCAATGGACCAGTGCGTCTTTGCCCCCTTGTAATGAAGAGGGGATTAACGGTCAAACCTGGTCAGAGATTCTCTTAACTCTCCTTGCCACTCCCTCCATTGCCTCTAAAGCTTGGGTATATCGCCAATATGATCAGCAAGTACAAAACAATACGATTTTACTCCCTGGTGGGGCTAATGCCGCCGTAATTCGCGTACGTCCTCAAACCGAATCAGTGGAAACTTACAAAGGGGTTGCCGCAACCACAGACTGTAATGGACGCTATGTTTATCTTGACCCTTATGGGGGGGCACAATTAGCAGTAGCAGAAGCAGCACGGAATTTAAGTTGTGTGGGCGCAGAACCGGTGGCGATTACCGATAACTTGAATTTTGGCAGTCCGGAAAAACCCATTGGCTATTGGCAACTGGCAAAAGCGTGTGAGGGAATTGCCGAAGCCTGTCGGCAGTTCAATACCCCCGTGACTGGCGGTAATGTTTCCCTTTACAATGAAACGTTTGATAACCAAGGCAATCCACAACCGATTTATCCCACACCGGTAGTTGGCATGGTGGGGGTTGTCGCAGATGTGCGCCAGGTGTGTGGACAAGGCTGGCGTCAAGCCGGCGATCGCGTTTATCTTTTAGGTGGCGAAACCGTAACCGTAGGCGGTTCGGAATACCTGGCGACCATTCATGAAACCGTTGCCGGGAAACCGCCTCAGCTTGATTTTGCCCTAGAAAAACAAGTGCAATTGGCTTGTCGCGAGGGCATTAAACAAGGCTTGATTCACTCTGCCCATGATTGCGCCGAAGGCGGAATTGCCGTTGCCTTAGCGGAAGCTTGTCTTGCCGGTAATTTAGGCGTTACTGTTACCCTTTCTCTCCATGACAATCAACGTTGGGATGAGTGTTTATTTGGGGAAGGGGCAAGCCGGATTTTGGCTTCTGTGCCTCCTGAGACACAAGAACAATGGGAAACATTTTTACAAGAACACTTAGGAGAATCTTGGCAACAAATTGGGGTGGTACAAGGAAAAGAATTAAAGATTAATTCCCATTGTATTCTTCCTTTAGAAGCGATGCGAGAGGAATTTGACGGCGCGATCGCGTCTTCCATTCAGTAATCTTTCTGGTTAAAAGTTCACTCGCGATCACAGTTAATAGTTGGCTACTGCATAAACTAATCCCTTTCAACGTAAAAGTGCAATAGTCATTGAAGTGCCAACTATGTTGAATCAGAAAAACTTTGTAGTCCTTATTTTCTCTGCCTTCCATTTTGCCTTAACGGGATTACGAAGGTGATTTGAAATCTCAAAAGAGAGAGTCTGAACTCAACGAATGGACAGCTTAGAATGACCTAAATGAAAATTGACACATTATTGAAACAAGAGCTAAGTCTCGATTAGCAATAGACTTTAGAAAAAATACTGATCAACTTTGTATAATGACTAATATGATTTTAGGTGCAAAAGCAAAACCTCTTGTCTGGCAGTTAGCAACATTCAATCACTGCACTCGTTTTTTCTCAATTCTCATTGTTGTCGGATTTGTCTCTTTCGGTATGAATGACGTCATGCTGAATAACGCGGTAGCTGCCCCGCAATCTATTCCAAACCCACAAGAAGAATCACAAAGTAATGTTGGGTCAATTATTACCGCAGTTCTAGAAGATGCGTCCCAACGTTCAGGATTGCCTATTTCTGCTTTTGAAGAAATTATTGCAAGACAAAAAACTTGGCCAGACGGTTGCCTTGGCATCGAGGAACCTGGACAAATTTGTACCCAAGCCTTAGTTCCGGGGTGGCGCATCACCTTATCTAATGAGTCTCAAACTTGGGTTTATCACACCGCTACTGATGGTCGAATTCGTTTCGCGGGTCATCAGGAAACTTGGCATAAACAATAAAAAAGAGTCCTGATCTTCAACTATGTGTCCTATTGGTGTCGGTAAAAGTAGCACAAAAGCCAGTCAAATATCGGCTCAAACCTCTCAAAATGCTCAATTTTGGGCAATCCTGATTGGTGTGAATGAGTATCAAGATCCAAAGTTAATTTCACTACAATACTCGGCTGCTGATTGTCAGGAATTAAGCAAAGCTCTAGCAGGCGCGACGGAAGAGTTTTCGCAATGTGAATTACTGGTTCATCATGACTACGGGATCAAGCCACCAACAAAAGGAGCGGTCATCGGAAGTTTAAAGCAGGTTGCTAAGGAGGCAAAAGCTCATGACAGGGTCATGTTCTATTTTTCCGGTCATGGTGTCCTTGATCCGAGGACTCAACAAGCCGCGCTTTGTTTACAGGATACGACCTTAGATCATCTTTCAGCGACTGGACTGCCCCTCTCGGAACTATTAGCCTTGCTAGGAGAATGTGCCGCACCAATTCAGTTTGTGTGGCTCGATGCCTGCCATAGTGGAGGAGTGAGTTGGCAGCAAACCCTTTATAATCCCACCCCGCAATTGATTGAACGCTTGCAAGAACGGGCGGCTCGAACGCAAGGCTTTTATGCGCTTCTCTCTTGCGATCGCGCTCAGCAGTCTTGGGAATTTTCCGAGATGGGTCATGGGGTTTTTACCTATTACCTGATCCGAGGCTTACAGGGAGCAGCAGCGAATTCACAAGGTATCATTGAAGCCGATGGTCTCTATCGCTACGTCTATCACCAGACCCTCCAATACATCGATAAAACAAACCAGCAACTGCGACTGATTAACCAGCAAAAGCGGAGTCGTGGGGAAACGAATCTACAAGCAGAATATCCCTTACAAACCCCAAAACGGATTGTAGAAGGCGTGGGCGAACTTATTTTAGGGAAAACGCCCCAAACGGAGGTCTCACCCTATCCGCGCCGGGCATTAGTCATTGTCGCCAATCCTCAAACTCAAACGAGTTTGGAACTGGGAAAAGTCTTGCGTGGTCGCAGTCAGTTTGAAATTCAGTACTGGCTGAATACGAAAATGTCTCCGCTGGAAATGAAACAAGGGATTCAAGAGTGTTTGCGCTCACAAACCATTGCTGTTCCCACTGGAAGAGAACGGGAAAAGGAAACGGCACTGCTGTATTTGAAGGGTGAGGTGGCAGTTGACGAAGCAGGGGAAGTTTATTTGGTACTAGGGCAAGGAAATCGCTTGGCTCGTTCTTGGCTGCGGCAGCAACTACAACAGGCACAAGTCGCCCAACAAATCATCATTTTAGATTTGATGGGTACGCCCCATTTAAACGATTGGATTGAAGCGTTAAAACTGGGAACCGATTATGGTCAGTGTCTCATTGCTGCTAGTTCTGGACAGAAAACCCCAAACCAATTGAGTGCAGCAGTTGTGGAAACCCTGGCTCATGCGGATCCACAAACTGGGTTATCAGCAGCAAGCTGGATGTATCAACTGAAAGCGCATTTGGCAGAAACGAGCATTCAAGTGGAATTCTGGCTCTCTGGGGGGCGAGGAATCATTGAAATTTTGCCGGGACAACATCAACGGGAAATGTCTCTCTCCTCCAGCCTTGATCTGGGAATTTGCCCCTACATGGGATTAAAAGCCTTCGGTGAGGAAGACACCGCTTATTTTTATGGGCGAGAACACCTCACGCAAAAACTCATTGCTGAACTTTACCACCGTTCTTTTTTAGCAGTTGTGGGAGCGTCTGGCAGTGGGAAATCCTCCGTGGTGCAAGCAGGAATCATTGCCCAGCTCAAAGCGGGGAAACAACTGCCAGGGAGTGAGCAATGGCGCATTTGCCATTTCCGACCCGGTGAGCATCCTTTAACGAGTCTGATGCAGCAATTAGCGGACTCGCCAGAACAACAAGAGCAATTAGAAGGACTATTGTATGAAGGGGTGGAGGGATTAGTCCGCTGGTTACGGGCTGATCCAGAACCAATGGTGGTGCTGATCGTGGATCAATTTGAGGAACTGTTTACCCTGGCGTCTGCGGTGGAACGGTATCAGTTTTTAGAGCTTTTGTTGGGTACGATGAATTATGCGCGCGATCGCGTTAAGCTCCTGATTACACTCCGGGTCGATTTTGTTACCCATTGCTTAGAATTTTCTGAACTCGCTGCGCTCTTACAACAAGCCAGTTTCTTTGTTCCTCCGCATCTGCCTGAACCAGAGTACCGCAATGTCATCATCAAACCCGCAGCAAGCGTGGGGTTACAAGTTGAACCCGCCCTCGTGGAAGTTCTGTTACAAGAAATTGGCACCTCTGCCGGGCAATTACCGCTACTGGAGTTTGTTTTAGAACAGCTTTGGGAAAACCGAGAAAAGGGAACGCTCACCCTAAAAGCCTACCAGCAAGAGATTGGAGGCTTAGAAGGAGCACTGGAACAAAAAGCGAATATCGTTTATCAAAATCTTGATGCAGAGGCTCAAGATTGTGCTCAGTGGATTTTTCTCGCGCTCACGCAAGTGGGTGATGGCATGGCTGATACGTCTCGCCGCATTCGCAAAGGCGATTTAATCGTTGGTAAATATCCCCAAGCACTAGTGGAACGAACCTTACAAGCGCTCGTTGAAGCTAACTTAGTGGTCGTCGATTCGGAAACGGTCAGTGACTCTCAAAGGGGAGAAAGTCGAGGAACTACACCCTCATCTCATGAAGAATGGACAGAACTTCCGATTGATACCAATATCGAGATTGCCCATGAAATCTTGATTCAGAATTGGTCAACCCTACAGTGGTGGCTGGAACAAAATCGCACTTGCTTGCAACTGCAGCGACAACTCCAGCAAGCGGCGAACCTTTGGCACGACAATGAGCAAAACCCGGATTATCTTTGGCAAGGTGTCCGGCTCGCCCAAGCCGAAGACATTTACATTAAATATACCGAAGAACTATCGGAATCAGTACAGCAATTTGTAGAAAGCGCGATCGCGCAACGAGATGCCCAACAACGGCAAGCCCAACGCCGACTGAGACGCGCTCAAGCCGCTGCTACAGCCATTAGTCTTTTAGGAATTATTGCCACTATCGTCGGTGGGTTGGCTTACTGGCAACGACAACAAACCTTGGTTAATCAGGTGAGAACCCTCAATGCCTCTGCCCATGTCTTATCCGACTCAGAGCAACCTTTAAAAGCCTTAGTTACCAGTCTCGAAGCGGGAGAAGTGTTGCAAACCATCCGCTTTTTCCCTTCTTCCTTACGATGGGAGACCGCTAGCACCTTACAAACCATCCTTCACCGTAGCCCAGCCCTGAATCTTCTATCAGGGCACACCCAAACCGTGCAAGCTGTCGATGTTTCACCGGATGGAAACCTGATTGCTTCAGCCAGTTGGGATGGCACAGTTAAGCTTTGGCAGTCTAATGGTCAACTGATAAAAACGCTCGATGCCCACCAACGGGAAGTCATGGATATTCACTTTCAGCCAGAGGGAACTCTTTTTGCCTCCGCCAGTTTAGATGGAACGATTCGGTTATGGCAACGCGATGGCACACTTGTTAAAGTCATTTCGACGCAACAGCAAGCCCTCAACTGTGTTCGCTTCACACCAAATGGTCAACAATTCATCACCGCCGGAGAAGATGGTACCCTTGCGATTTGGAATGGGGATGGCACATTAGACAAACGCTTTCTCGCTCACGACCAAGGCATTAGTCAGATTAGCGTTAGCCCAGACGGAAATTGGCTTGCCTCCGCTAGTCAACACTCATCAGTGGTCAAAATTTGGCAGCAAGATGGAACGTTAGTACAAAGGTTAACCGCCGAGGATGGGGTGAGTGACCTTGCCTTTAGTACAAATGGCAAACGGATTGCAGTCGCCAGTTTATCCGGTCAAATTCAAATTTGGCATAGGGATGGCACATTACAAGCGGAGTTACCACCCTCTCCAAATGTAGCCACTGCCGTCGCTTTTACTCCTGATGGCAAACTGATCTCAGCGGATCAAGACGGAAATATTGAATATTGGGCTTGGCAAGATTATCCCCACTCCCCAACTGTCACTTTAACTGCTCATCAAGGAGCAGTCAGAGATGTGAGCTTTTTCCCCAAAAATAACGTGATGGTTTCTGCGAGCGACGATAAAACCTTGAGAACTTGGCAGTTACCCAAACCAATGAAGGGTCAGCAGGAGGATATTTATAGCGTTCAATTTGCTCCAACCGGAAATCAGGTCGCCTCAGCCGGTTGGGATCACACCATTCGCCTGTGGAATGGGGAGGGAATGATCGCTCAACAATTGCAAGGTCATAGCAAAAGTATCAAAGCCCTCAGCTTTAGTCCCAACGGTCAACGTTTAGCCTCTGGCAGTGCAGACCAAACCATCAAAATTTGGCATCCCCATCAACAAAGCACTCCTGCACAAATCCTCAGAGGTCATCAGGGTATCGTTAATAGTGTTGATTTTAGTCCAGACGGTGAAATGCTAGCTTCTGCCAGTGAGGATGGAACCGTGCGCCTCGGGAATGCCCATGGTGAAATTGAGAAAACCTTATCGGCTCATGGAGAGGGCGTGAACCGCGTTCGTTTTGCCCCTCAAGGAAAGATCTTTGCTTCTAGTGGCTATGATGGCAAGGTTAAAATTTGGCAAGTGGATGGTACAGTCTTACAAGTCCTTAACGCCCATGAACCTGCCGTCAGCGCGATCGCGTTTAGCCCCAAGGGCAAAATTCTTGCTTCGGCGGGCTGGGATAATACGGTTAAGTTATGGCGTGTTCCTAACGGTGAGCTGTTACACACTTTAGTCGGACACAGCAAAGGAGTCACCAGTTTGAGTTTTACTCCCAATGGTAAAGTTCTTGCCTCAGGAAGTACCGATGGCACGATCAAACTCTGGAATCCTGAAACCGCAGAAAATATAGCAACTCTAGAAAATCAGGATCAACCGATTCGTAGCCTGAGCTTTCGTCCAGATGGAAAGGAATTAGTGGCAGGGGGCAATGCCGGTACTTTGCAACGATGGCACTTTGATTTAAAGTCTTTACAGCAACAAGGCTGCAATCGCGCTGCAAATTACCTCACCACTCATGCTGAGATCTCCTCAGGATCTCCTGTTATTTGTCAAAACCAGCGATCACAAAAGGAGTAGCCTAAAATGATGTTCAAACCAATAACGAGCCGCTTACATGCAATCCGTAAATTAAGCGTATTGACAATGATCTCCCTCTTTGGGCTGTTTTTGTGGAGTAGTGAAGCGAAAACCCAACCGATGCTAAAGTGGGCTGATTTTTATACTATGATCAATCAAGTTTTAATTAATCAGACCGAAGCAACCAACGAAGATGAACTCGTTCCCGGAGATTTATTACAAACTGGTTCTGACTCGAGAGCGGATCTGATATTTAATGAAGGAACTGTCGTTAGAGCGACGGCTCAAACTCAGTTCCAATTTGAACATGGGATGAGACGCTTTCATATTGCTGAGGGAACCGCTCTGTTTATTCTCCGACCCGGTGGGGGAGAGGTAACAGTTGAAACCCCAACGGCGCGGGTGAGAGCCACTGAAGCCACCATTTGGACAACTTACGACGCAGAACAGAAATTAACGAAAGTTGGTGTTTTCGGCAGTGAAAAAGCAGTCGTCCGCGTGTCTAATGCCCAAGGAGAAAATACAGTTGAACTGAAACCCGGTCAAAAAGTAAATGTCATGGGGAATCAAGTCGGTGAAGTCAACACATTTAGCTTGCAAACCTTTTATGAAACCAGTGGTATTGCCGATGGGTTAGAAACAGGGGATAACCTGGAAAGATATCCCTCACAAGTTAGAGAAACACTAGAAACCGCCCAAGAAAATACTTCTGAGGCACTTGAACAACAACAAGAACAACTGAAGCAAGGGAGTAACACGGTTGATCAAAATTTGGATGCCAACAATCAACCTGATTTATTAGGCACAGAATTAGGGACGATTCAAGTGATTGATCTAACCCCATCAAGAGCGTCCGAATCAATAAGGAAACTCAATGAATTTTAGAGGAAAGACCGATCCTCAGAATTAGGGAATTGAGTGTTATCAAATAATTGTTGCAACGCGATCGCGCTACTATCACTCATTTGCCCGTAGCTGAAAATGTAAGGAACCGTTTCTGGACAATGGGCATCTAACCAGGTCAATACATAAGGGCTGCCATAAACCAGGACGGCTTGCACGCATCCTTGAGTAAATAGTTCTTTTAGAAAGGCTTGTGTCTTCTCATTCAGCCCTGATTCTCCTCGGAAGGGGTTACCGCGAGTAAACAACTGCACCAGCCTTATAGGAGCATTTTCCGGAGGATCTGGAAAGATTTGGGCTTGTCCTAGCAGTTGCAAGGGATACCCCAGTTGTTGGGGAAGCGCGATCGCGCAATGATTCCGGTCTAAAAACTCGCAACTGAGTAAATCATCGACAATCATTAAGTTTTGGGCAGGGGTTTCTGGCACAGAGATCGGTAAATTCCCCTTAATTCGCATCGACGCAGCGAGGATGTTTTGCCTTGTTTCTAAAGCTATCGGGGTGGCTAATTCCTGGCGGAAGTCTCTTTTTTCAGCGTCACTTATTTTCGCTTTTGCCTCCCCAATCCGAGCCACAGAGGCACTAATCCGTTGGGGAGAGAGACGACCACTATTCACTGCCTCGGTAATCGCAGCGATCGCGCGTTCAGGATTATGAGGCATTAAGATAATATCAGCGCCCCCTTCAATGGCAAGAATAGGAATTTCCTCCGGAGAGGCAATTTCATTTAATGCGCCCATAATTAAAGCATCGGTCACAATTAAGCCGTCAAAACCCAAATTAAAGCGTAATTGTTGGGTCAAAATGGTGGAAGAAAGCGTTGCTGGAAGATGCTCATCCCAACCGGGAACCAACAGATGAGCGCTCATTACCCCATCAATTCCTTGGGAAATAGCACTGATAAAAGGGGGCAGTTCTACTTCTGCGAGACGCTCTGTCTCCACTTCCAAAACGGGTAACGTTAAATGGGAATCGGTGGCAGTATCCCCATGTCCCGGAAAATGCTTTGCCGTGGTTAGCACCGGATAAGTCTGCGCCCCAGCCATAAAAGCCCCTGTTAATTCCTGCACAACTGCCGGTGTTTCGCCAAAAGAGCGCACATTAATCACCGGATTCTTAGGA
>CAZAYV010000086.1:0-18427 GCA_964489465.1 uncultured Dactylococcopsis sp.
GTTTTACCCTGGGTTGCGTTTGGATTGGAGAAGATCTCTTATTGTTTGTTATTACTCGTTTTATACGCCTTTAGTGTGCCAGAGGAGGGGGGTTTGATTGCTATGATGTTAATTTGGTTTGCTATTTGTAGCTCTACTAGCTGGAAAAGCTGGCATGAGCGTCAACCCAGAAATCATCGGCAAAGACTTGAGGAGAAATCGTGAAAATTTTACGTTGGTTTGTTCTGGGCATTACCTTGTTTTTCCTCGTCAAAACCTTTCGTCAGCATTGGCAAGACGTGGTTGGGATTGAATTAGATGTTTCCCAGCTTTACTACAGCGCGATCGCGCTGATTTTGACGCTCACGGCTCATATTTGGTCGGGCATGGTTTGGGCAGGAATTTTGAAGTTTCTCCAGCAACCGTCCTCTCTAATTTGGGTCTTACCGATTTATTTACAAACCAATTTAGCCAAATATATCCCAGGGAATGTATGGCATTTTTATGGGCGCATTCGAGCGATGCAAAGCGCAGGGGTTCATCTGGGTACGGCGACATTAACGACGCTTTTAGAGCCCCTGCTAATGGCGACAGCAGCAGTTCTCATTGCCATAATGACCCTTTTCCAGGGGGGGTTAATAACAACCCACAATCAATTCTATGATCTCTTTCCCTTCTTCTTTGCAGGAACAATCTTAATCATTATTCATCCGCGCTTACTCAATCCCCTCCTTGCCTTAGCAGGACGCTTCAAACATCAATCTTTCGCCACCAGTTATCCCCAAATTCAGCAGTATCCTTGGCGTCCTTTAAGCGGGGAAATCGGTTTTGTCATTTTGCGAGCCAGTGGTTTCATGGTGACAATCGCCAGTTTAACCCCCCTGAAAATCGAACATTTTCCTTTACTGTTGGGTGTCTTTAGCCTTTCCTGGTTCTTCGGCTTAGTCATTCCTTCTCCTGGCGGCATTGGCGTCTTTGAAAGTATCGCGATCGCGCTTTTAAATTCCACTTTTTCCCCTGCGATTCTTCTGAGTAGCCTTGCGCTCTTTCGCTTGTTGAGCATTACCGCAGAAGCATTAGCCGGTATGGTCGCTTGGGGCGTCGCTCAAAGCAGAATGAAAAAGGGTTTGGAAGAGCGCCGAGAGAAAATGATCGAAAGAAAACGGGATCAGGTGAGTAATCAAGAATAACTGACCATCAATAACCAAACGCAGCCACCAGAAAGCGTGAAAATGATTAGAATTCAACCCCTTCTCAAAACCCAGTTAGAGGAAGTCGCCTTTCTCGATCAACTTTGTTTTGGTGGACTCTGGACAAAAGGCGCTTATGAGCGAGAAATTGACAGCACACGCAGCCTCTTACTAGCCCTTGTTCAACAAGATACGACAAAAAAAGAACACCTGATTGGGATTGCTTGTTTTTGGGCGATTGTAGAAGAAGCTCATATCACGTTGTTGGGCATTCATCCTCATTACCGCCAACAAGGGTTAGGGGAACTCTTATTGTGTCAACTTTTACTGGCAGCGATTCGTTGGCCCCTCGAACGCGCCACCCTAGAAGTGAGAGTGTCTAACGAAAGCGCGATCGCGCTCTATCAAAAACTGGGCTTTACCATTGCGGGACGACGAAAAAATTATTACCCGATTCCCCCAGAAGATGCTTTTATTTTGTGGCATTCTCACTTGGCGGATCCCAATTTTGCAGAAACGTTACAAACATTACAGAAAAAAAGATCCGCTACCCTCTTGACGAAAGGATGGCAGATCTTGCAAAGTAGTTAAGGTTCGGATTTTTAAAAATGTGTAAAACTTGCTGTAATCCGCTTATTCTCCCTAAAAAGTAAGGAAACCCCTACTTCGGCTTCATCCCACCCCCACATAGCCAAACCACAAACCACGGGATCACCTATGTTAGAATCAGCGTAACAAGGGCACGCAGCAGGTGATAACAATAGGCTATGTTTGAACGCTTCACAGAAAAAGCAATTAAGGTGATTATGCTTGCCCAAGAGGAAGCACGTCGCCTCGGTCACAACTTCGTTGGCACAGAACAGATCCTTCTTGGCTTAATCGGAGAAGGAACGGGCGTAGCCGCGAAAGTTCTCAAATCAATGGGGGTCAATCTTAAAGATGCTCGCATTGAAGTGGAGAAAATTATCGGACGCGGTTCTGGATTCGTTGCCGTTGAAATTCCTTTCACTCCTAGAGCCAAGCGAGTGTTAGAACTCTCTCTTGAAGAAGCACGGCAACTTGGACATAATTACATCGGAACTGAACACCTCCTCCTCGGTTTAATTCGCGAAGGAGAAGGTGTTGCAGCACGCGTCCTAGAAAATCTGGGTGTTGATCTCTCGAAAGTCCGAACCCAAGTGATTCGGATGTTAGGAGAAACCGCTGAAGTTTCCAGTGGTTCCAATCAAGGGCGGACAAAAACACCGACGCTCGATGAATTTGGTTCCAATTTGACCCAACTGGCAACAGACAGCAAACTCGATCCGGTTGTCGGGCGTCAAAACGAAATTGAGCGGGTGATCCAAATTTTGGGTCGTCGCACGAAGAACAATCCCGTTTTAATTGGTGAACCAGGAGTGGGTAAAACTGCAATCGCAGAAGGATTAGCCCAACGCATTGCCAATGAAGATGTTCCCGACATTCTCGAAAACAAGCGGGTCGTCACCCTCGATATTGGCTTACTCGTTGCCGGTACGAAATATCGCGGGGAATTTGAAGAACGCCTGAAAAAGATTATGGACGAAATTCGTCAAGCGGGAAATGTCATTCTGGTCATTGACGAAGTTCACACCTTAATCGGTGCCGGTGCCGCTGAGGGTGCCATTGATGCAGCCAATATTCTCAAACCCGCCCTGGCGCGAGGAGAACTGCAATGTATTGGGGCGACCACCCTCGATGAATATCGCAAACACATTGAGCGCGATGCGGCCCTAGAACGTCGGTTCCAACCCGTCATGGTGGGCGAACCAACCGTTGAAGATACGGTAGAAATTCTCTATGGCTTGCGCGATCGGTATGAACAGCACCACAAGCTCCGAATTACCGATGCAGCATTGGATGCGGCGGCAAAACTCTCGGATCGATACATCAGCGATCGCTATCTTCCCGATAAAGCAATCGACCTGATTGATGAAGCCGGTTCTCGGGTCCGGTTGATTAACTCCCAACTGCCGCCGGCAGCGAAAGAACTGGACGAAGAACTGCGTCAAGTGCTGAAGCAAAAAGATGATGCGGTGCGTTCCCAAGACTTTGATCGAGCGGGAGAACTGCGCGATCGCGAAATGGAAATCAAGAGTGAAATTCGCTCTCTTGCCTCCGCGAAAAATTCAGAAGCCAGCAAAGATGACCAAGTCGGTCCTGTGGTTGATGTGGAAGAAATCGCCCACATTGTTGCTTCTTGGACAGGGGTTCCGGTCAGCAAAATTACTGAAACTGAATCGGAAAAACTGCTGCACATGGAAGGCACCTTGCACGAACGTCTCATCGGTCAAGAAGAAGCCGTTCGAGCCGTTTCTCGTGCCATTCGCCGCGCCCGTGTCGGTCTGAAAAATCCCAACCGCCCGATCGCGAGCTTCATCTTCTCTGGTCCGACCGGTGTGGGTAAAACTGAGCTGACTAAGGCATTAGCCACTTACTTCTTCGGCTCTGAAGATGCAATGATTCGCCTGGATATGTCTGAGTTCATGGAACGGCATACCGTTTCTAAGCTCATTGGTTCTCCACCGGGCTATGTGGGCTACAACGAAGGGGGACAACTGACCGAAGCAGTTCGTCGTCGTCCTTACACCGTTGTTCTCTTTGATGAAATTGAAAAAGCCCACCCCGGCGTCTTCAATATGCTGCTGCAAATTTTAGAAGACGGTCGTCTCACTGATGCCAAAGGTCGCACCGTAGACTTCAAAAACACCCTATTAATCATGACCTCCAACATTGGTTCTAAGGTCATCGAAAAAGGTGGTGGCGGTTTAGGCTTTGAACTCGATGAAGATCAAGCCGAATCGCAATATAATCGCATTCGTTCCCTCGTTAACGAAGAATTGAAGCAATACTTCCGTCCTGAATTCCTCAACCGTCTTGACGAGATTATCGTCTTCCGTCAACTCAATCGTGAGGAAGTCAAGGAAATTGCCGAAATTATGCTCCGAGAAGTCTTCTCTCGTCTCACTGAGCAAGAAATCAAGCTAGAAGTCACCGAGGCCTTCAAAGAGCGGTTAGTGGAAGAAGGATATAGCCCCAGTTACGGTGCGCGTCCCCTTCGCCGAGCGATTATGCGCTTGCTAGAAGATATCCTTGCCGAGGAAATTCTCTCCGGTCGCCTGAGCGAAGGAGATACAGCAACCGTTGATGTGGTAGAGGGAGAAGTAAAAGTCTTTCCCCAAGAGAAGAAGAAAGAGTTACTTCCTCAAGGATCAGAGTAATTAAGACCAATCACCTTAATTGCTGTTAATCCCTTCATTTAAGCAAGAAGCGGTAGAGTATATCTACCGCTTTTTCTTGGCTTCAGTTTGTCGGGGTATTCTCCTGATCTAGCACTAGGGAAGAGCCTTCAAGACTGTGACTAGGTTTCAGGATTAAGAAATTTTCTAATCCCCTTCCGCACCTGAAAACGTAGGGCTATACAATTTCCCAGGTACAAAAATTAATGATCCATTGCTGACTCCACCGATTCTTCTGCTGGTGCAGGGGCTAACATATCATCCGGGAGGAAAATGCGAGCACTCACGGCTAATAAAGCCAGACCAAAGGTAAGGATAACCAGAAAGGGAATTACATAAGCGCGAATAATATTCATTGGTCACATAATCAGTAAAATTTAGTTGTTTTTAACGTTTCCCAGTTTAACTGATCAAACACTGATCACTTGAGGCGGTAATTTTTACAACCAAAACCATTAACAATCATCAAAAGAAATGGCTAGCGTTTCTGTTATTATTCCCACTTTAAACGAAGGAACTTGTCTCAAAAGAACTTTACCCAATCTCAGCCTTTTATCACCGGCTGCCACAGAAATTATTATTATTGATGGCGGGAGCGAAGATCGCACACTGTCTGTCGTTGACGAAATTGCTTCTCAACTTTTTCCCGCTTGCGCAATCCAAGTTTTAACCTCTATTCCAGGACGAGCTAAGCAACTGAATGCAGGGGTCAAAAAAGCAACCGGAGATTATTTATGTTTCCTCCATGCCGATACCTTGGTTCCCTATGATTTGGTCGATATCATCGCTAAAGTTTTATTTGATTCCACAATTGCTTGTGCGGGCTTTATTTCTCTGATGACTGGGCATGAGCAAACGCGCTGGGGGATTTCCTTACATAATTTTCTGAAAACGTATTACGCCCCTTTTTTATTTCATCCTTGGCTATTTTTTCACAAAGGTTTACGACTGTTATTTGGGGATCAAGTGATGTTTTGTCGTCGTCAAGACTTTATTGATTGCGGTGGGTTTGATGCTACACTGCCAATTATGGAAGAAGCAGATTTATGCTTACGTTTGTGTCATTATGGTCGGATTAAACAAGTGAACCGGATTGTGCAATCCTCTGACCGCAGAGTTGCAAAATGGGGACCTTGGAAAGCAAATTTTATCTATTTAATGATTGGTTGTTTGTGGGGAATGGGAGTGTCTGCTCATTGGTTAAAACAGTTTTATGAAGAAATCCGTTAAATCGTAATTAATGATCTATGAATTAGGAATAACTGATCATTGATTGCTCATTTAAATGCCAATCATAAGGCAGATATTGCACAGAGGCTGATTCTGGAACCGTCACTGATAAATATTGATTAATATAAGTCAGAATTGATGGGCTGACTTGCAAAAAATCTTTTTTATACCACTTAAAAATTTTACTGTACTGCAGGAGGTTATGTTCCGGAAAATAGCTTACTTTATCCACATTATTAATAAAACGGGTAGCATCATCTGTTAATTGTTCCTGAATGCGGATGGGGGAGTAGGCTTCATTGCGTAACAGCGGACATCCTCTCGCTGCACAAACCAGGGCAAAATGGATTCGAGGTTCTTGCCATTGTTGCCGCAGCAGCTTATGCTCAATATCGTTGAGACTCAAGGGTTGATCATCTAGAGTATATATTGGTTGTGTAAAAAATCGCAAAAAAGAAATCCAGTTTGGTATTCCCAAAAAACGTGGGAGAATCGATTTTAGAGGATACCGCTTTAAAATTTGGGCAATGACAAGGGCATTATAAAGATTGATGAGAAGTGTTAATTGTTCTTCACTGGAAAGTTGCCGTAGCTGAAGAGAAGAGATAGAATTTAACCACTGGTTCAGCTCTTCTTTTGCTTCTAATTGCCAACGCCGATAATCAACTTGTCCTTGAGTATTAACATATTCTTTTAATAATTGATTCCAAACAAAATAATCAACCATGAGATTATGATTCTTTTTGCTCTCAAGTTTTTAATTGCTCCTTTGCGCAGTATAGCGTGGCGATTTTTAAAATATAAAATTCGTCGTGATTTCCCAACTGTTCAACAATTGGATACAGAAACATTGGCGCATTGGTTAGAACAAGATCAGGGCAAAGTGCAGTTGATTGATACTCGCCAAAAAGAAGAGTTTTTAGTGAGTCATCTTCCCCACGCTCAACATATTCCAGACGTAGAAACAGCCCAGGCAAAATTGAATCCAGAACAAACAATTGTTGCCTATTGTTCTGTTGGCTATCGTTCCTCTCGTCTTGCTCAACAATTACAGGGACTAGGATATAATCAAGTTTGGAATCTAGAAGGCTCGATTTTTCAATGGGCAAATGAGGAACGCCCTCTCATGCGTGATCAACAGCTAACTGAACACGTGCATCCCTATCGTAAAAACTGGCAGTGGTTACTCAAAGATGGTTAATTAAACTGGCTTCCCTCTCGGCAGCAAACCGACAACCCATTGCTCCAAGTTTGATCATGTTCAAAATTCAACCGCTTACAATTCCAGTTTTAGACCGCTATCTCTCTCGAGAATTAATCCTTCCTTTTTTATTTGGGGTGGGGGCGTTTGCTTCCATTGGACTGTCTGTGGGAACGGTTTTTGAGTTAGTGCGACAAGTAGCAGAGTCTGGATTATCGATCGCGATCGCGCTGCGGGTTTTTCTGTTACGAATGCCAGAGTTTATTGTGCTAGCCTTCCCAATGTCCACACTACTAGCAACGCTGATGACCTATAGTCGTCTCTCCAGTGATAGTGAAATTATTGCCTTACGCAGTGTGGGAGTGAGTGTCTATCGGTTGGTCATTCCCGCTTTAATTATGAGTTTATTCGTCACGGGTCTAACCTTTGCCTTTAATGAGTCGGTTGTGCCTGCTGCGAGTTATCAAGCAAGGATTACCCTTGAACGTGCCTTGAAGGGCGAAAAACCCCCCTTTCGCAAAAAAAATATCCTCTATACCGATTATGATGATGTGGAACAATCGAATGGAGAAGAACGAGAAGTTCTGGTTCGTTTGTTTTATGCCGAACAATTTAATGGTGAAGAGATGCGGGGATTAACGGTTATTGATCGCACACGCGAAAATCTAAGTCAGATTATTAATGCTGAGTCAGCAACTTGGAATCCTAAGTTAAATAAATGGGATTTTTATAATGGCACCAGTTACTTAATTACTCCAGGTTCCTCTTACAATAATGTCGTTCAATTTGAGCATAAAGTTTTGAACTTACCGAAAACGCCCCTCGATTTAACCCAGCGATCGCGAGACTATGGGGAAATGAATTTAGTTCAATCCTTAAAATATTTAGATTTGGTGCGAGCTACCAGTGATGATGATAAACTACGGGAGCTAAAAGTACGGATTCAACAGAAAGTCTCTTTTCCTTTTGTGTGTTTAGTCTTTGGTGTGGTGGGGGCAGCATTAGGAACGAAACCTCAACAAACGGGACGGGGAACCAGTTTTGGCATTAGTATTTTAATTATTTTCGGCTATTATCTCATTGCTTTTATTTCCGGCGCGATCGGGCAAGTGGGATTTTTATCTCCCTTTATGGCAGCCTGGATTCCTAACTTTTTAGGGTTCGGAATCGGTGGGTGGTTACTGTTTCGTTCAGCCCATTAAAATAAAAAGAGTCCCTTCTATTTTTAAGCTGATGTTTTTAAAATTATTTAAATCTCTTCTTCTAATCATCGTCCTATTTTGTAGTACCTTTTTCTGGAATCCTAGCCCGAGTTTAGCAACGAATTCTATTGAAATCGCTAGCATTTTCTCGTTTTCGGGAGAACAACCTAAGAATTTAGGAGTTAAAAATGGAAGGTTATCTAAATGTCCACAAACGCCTAATTGTGTGTCAAGCCAAAGTAAAGATGTCACCCATAAAGTTGAACCTTTAACCTATCATTCTTCTGAAAAAGAAGCCTTTGATCAGCTCAAAAATATTATTAAAGAAACAGACAACGCGGAAATTATTAAAGCAACTCCTAATTATTTATATGCTCAGTATACGAGTCGTATCATGGGTTTTGTTGACGATGTAGAATTTTATTTAAACTCACAAGAAAACTTGATTCATGTCCGTTCAGCGTCTCGGGTCGGAGAATCGGATTTGGGGGTTAACCGCCGTCGCATTGAACGCATCCGCAAGCAATTCCAAGCCTAGAGGAAATGGGTAATTAATAGCGTATCACTCTCCATTGCGGGTGACGTGGCAGTGATGATTACTGTTTATTCTTGTTCTCCCAAAGTGATGCTTCAAAATTCAGGATTTAAGGTTTTTGGATGGCGTTGCACCCACTTGAGCACTGTGATAACTTAACAAGTATGTATGACGAAGACGACCTCACCCTACTAGATACAGACGCTGATTTCTCAGAAGAAAGCCCTTTAGATCAAATGGAATCGGTGGAAGAAGAAGCACCTCCCCTTGATCCAGAGGAAATGCTGCCTTTATTGCAATCTGAGCAACCAGCGCAACGGATGTTGGCAGCGCGCGCTTTTTGTGAGTTAGAAGATGATCGCGCGGTTCCGGCTTTAATTGCACTCCTCACAGATATTTGTCCTTTAGTCCGCGTCAGTGCAGCTTATGCCCTGGGGCGAAATCCGCATCCTGATGCGGTTGTTCCTCTGATTGAGCAGTTGGCAACCGACTGGAATGGCTATGTCCGCAAGGGCTTAGTTTGGGCACTGGGAAACTCGCGCGATCGCCGCTCGATTCCGCCGCTTCTCCAGGCTCTAGCCACTGATATCTCTGCCGTGCGTCTTTGGGCCGCGAGTGCCTTAACCCATGTGGGAAAACTGAATTACGAAGATATTATCCCCGCAATTCCGCCGATTATTGAAGGGTTGAGAAGAGATACGATTCCTGCAGTGCGCAGTAATTGTGCTTGGACACTGGGACAACTTTGTGCCGAGTTGCCCTCTAATGTCGTTTATGCAACGGCTGTCGATGCTTTAATTGAAGCCTATGTGGAAGATGGAGACTTTGGGGTGAAAGAAGATGCCAAAGCCTCTCTTTTGAAACTTGGCGATCCTCGTGGTTTACAGATGATTGAAGATTTGGAAGAAGAAGGATTAATCAATTAGTCTCTATTTTACCGATTTTACCGATTCACCGCATAAACATCTTTTTCCCGTCCAATCGCAAAACGGAGGGAGTGAGGAACACTTTTGCTCGATCGCGTCAGGAAAACCAGCAACGCTAACGCCGCTAAGGTCACACCCACTTGGAACAATCCGCGATAGCCTAAGATCTCGGCTAAAGAGCCAATTCCAGGTCCAGCAAGGGCAATGCCTAAATCAAATCCCCCAATCGAGAGAGCATAAATCCGTCCCCGTTCGCTAGTTAGGGACCGATCGGACATTAAAGCAATCATCATTGGAATTAGCGTACCGCCTCCTGCTCCCTGCGCGATCGCGGCAATTAAAAATTCTACGGGTGTACTGGCATTGGCCAGTAAATACATGGCGACGGTGTATAAGGTCAAACTCATGGTGATGAAAATACCGCGTCCATAAGCATCAGAGGCGCGTCCAATAAACATCCGCATGACAAAGCTCGCGATCGCGGACGTTGTATAATACAATCCTGGATTCAACGGAATTCCTAACTCGCGCACGTATAAGGGCAGAAATGTCGTGAGCGTACCAAAGACTAATCCCACCATGAATAAAACCGTGGCTGGGGTCCGAATCCGAGGACTGAGTAAAATATTCCAAAAGCCAGTTTGTGAGTCTTCTTCCCCCGCTGTGTCCTGATCCGGTTTTTCCCTCACCTCCGTAACTTGCGATGCACAAAGTAAACCCAGATAACCCGATGCAGCGGAAACGGCAAATAAAATCTCATAACCGAGACTCGCTTGCAGATATCCCCCTAACGCCGGTCCTAATGCTAACCCAACCGGAACCACTAAACTCATATAACCAATGAGTTCCCCTCGTTTCTCCGGTGGTGACCAATCCACCACCAGCGTGCTGTAACCAGTGGTAAAGGCAGCAATACTAATGCCATGAAACGCTCGAAATACCATGAGGAGAGGGATCGAATCCACAAAGAAATATCCCACAGGAGCAGTCCCCACCACAAATGTCCCAATCATGATCACTAGTTTCCGACTGCGTTGGTCCGAAAGTTGGCCCAATTGCGCGCGAAACAATAGCAAGCCAATGGCAAAACTGCCCATAACCAGACCCACCTGATATTTACTCCCGCCAATGTCAATAATGTAAGCGGGTAAGGTGGGCAAAAGGCTGGTTAAGCTAGTCCAGAAGAGTAAACCCGATATCGCAAGAACAACAAGGTTTTTGGTTTGCGTTGGAGTAAGAGTTTTCAGGACATTCACGCAGGTTGCTCCCTCAAAAAAATTTCTTTCCTCAGTTTACTATTCTTAACATTTTCTGTAATCTACTTCTAGGGAGACAAGGAGATGCCTTGTTCCCTATGTTCTAATCATTAATCGTCAAAGTGATTAATAATGGCTTGAGCAAACTCAGAACATTTAAGTGGCGGATCGACTTTCGGCGTCATCATCCGGGCTAAATCATAAGTGACTTCTTTTTGCGCGATCGCGCCCGCTAGACCTTTCTGGATTAACTGTGCTGCTTCGTTCCAGCCTAAATATTCCAACATCATTACTCCAGACAGAATCAGTGAACCCGGGTTAACCCGATCTAACCCGGCGTGTTTGGGGGCGGTACCATGAGTGGCTTCAAAAATCGCACAGTGATCACCGATATTAGCGCCAGGTCCCATCCCTAAACCACCGACTAACGCCGCAGCAGCATCCGATAAATAGTCTCCGTTTAAGTTCATCGTCGCAAGAATCGAATACTCATTAGGGCGCGTCTGAATTTGCTGGAAAATACTGTCGGCAATGCGGTCATTCACCATCACCTTATCTTTCCATTTACCCTCGCCGTGAGTCTCCCAAAGCGTATCCAGAACTGCTTGCACCTCTTGTTTAATTTCTTCTCGGCGTTCTGGGGTAACACTGTCAAATCCGGGTTCCACTTGACGAGCATTTTCTTCCAAACTCAAATCCGGATTATTCTCCTTATTTCCTAGAATCCATGATTCTCGTTCCGTGACACACTCATTGCGAAACTCAGTTGTTGCTAATTCATAGCCCCAGTCTCGAAACGCGCCCTCCGTGTATTTCATAATATTGCCCTTATGCACCAACGTTACTTGCTGCTTATTCTTCGGCAATTGCAGGGCGTGTTTAATCGCCCGACGCACTAAACGCTGAGAACCCGTCTTACTAATGGGTTTAATTCCAATGCCGGAATCAAACCGAATTTGTTTCTTGCCATGTTCTGGGGTATTCGGAATGAAGTCATTATTGAGGAGATCAATTAACTTCTGTGCGGTTTCAGTCCCTTCTTTCCACTCAATCCCGAGATAAATATCTTCTGTATTTTCCCGATAGATAATCACATTTAATCGTTCTGGGTAGTGGTGCGGCGAGGGCGTACCCGGATAATACCGACAAGGACGAACACAAGCATACAAATCATTGATTTGACGCAAGGCAACATTGAGAGAACGAATGCCACCGCCAACCGGAGTGGTCAAAGGTCCTTTAATCGCAACCCCATATTCTCGAATCGCTTGCAGGGTATCTTCCGGTAAATACTGAAACGTCCCGTAATGTTCACAGGCTTCATCCCCAGCATAAATTTTGAACCAGTTGATTTTCTTCTGGTCACCATAAGCCTTTTTGACTGCTGCTTCTAAAACTTTCTGTGTCGCCGGCCAAATATCATAGCCTGTTCCATCACCGCGAATGAAGGGAATAATCGGATCATCAGGAACAACGGGTTCACCATCTTTAAACGTAATTTTTGTTCCAACACTAGGAGGGGTAATTTTTTCGTACATTTTCGCTCGACACTAACAGATAATGCTCAATAGTGCCACAGGAAACGGGAATTCACAACTTCAATCCTCAGTGATTATTCGTTGATTTCATTGGGATCAATTCCCAACTCTCTCAGACGAGCTTCTAAACGTTCCGCCCGTTGTTGTTCCATGTCTGCCCGTTGCTGTTCGGTATCCGCCCGTTGCCGTTCCATATTTGCCCGTTGTCTTTCTGCTTCTGCTGGGGTAAGAATCCAATTTCCATTTTCATCTTGCCAGCGCAACCATTTCCCTTGGATTTGCTCATAAGTTCCCTCCCACAAGCCAAGACTCATTTGAATTTCCTGGACCCACAAACTGTTATTGTTGAGTAATAATCGCTGATAACCTTTTTGGGTTAAGGTAAAGGCTTGCATTTGCTGAGTATAACGACTGTAGGTGACATAGTAGGGAATTTGCAAAATTTGTTCGTAAACCTCCCATTTCGTTGGGGGTTGGTTGATCTCACTCTCCGTTTCTCCTAAGTCTTCCTTTTCGGTTCCCGGTGAAAGTAATTCAATGACGATTAAGGGAGCAACTTCTTCTTGCCAAATGACATAGCTGAGTCTTAAGTCTTCATCATTATATAGACGGGGAACACCAACCACAGCAAACCAATCGGGACGTTTATACCATTGCGTGTGGCGGAAATCATAGTATAAATTCAGGTCAGTGGCTGTCAAAATTTCTTCGGAAGGATAATTGGCCGGTCGAAAGGTTTCATCTAATAATCGAGGCTGATAAATATGAAATTGATCGGGCAAACCAGGTTCCTCTGGGTCTTCACTGGGTAAATCATACATGGTGGGGAGGAGATTTTTCGGAGGCTGCTGAGGATTGGTTTGATACATGGGTCGCTCAGTGTTTTTGTTGTGGAGTTACTATTATGCTACCGAATTCTTCTAAACTGGGCTTTGTCCGTAAAAAGGTTGTGTTTCTTCCACCGTGGGACGCTTCCCTTGTTGCCATTGTTGATAAGCCAATTCCAAAACACTAGAAACCGTTTCTCCGAATGGTTCTTCTGTGATTTTCAATAATTGATAGGGAAAAGAAAGTTGTTTTAAGGTTTCTTCCCATTCAGTTTCGGTCATGATGGTGTCGGGAAGATCAGCCGTTAATTCCGTTGCGCTGAGGTGATAAATTCCCACAAAAACCTGTTGACGACGGGCGGGAATTTGGACTGCAATTCGCTCTGAATCAGAAAATTCTTGGGGATTTTGAGTTTTATAATAGTGCGCGATCGCGTTTAATGTAGAAATGGCAAATAAGGGAATCTTTAACTGTTGCGCTAACGTCCGTGCTGTCACCACACCGATACGAGTCCCAGTAAAACTTCCCGGTCCTTTGGCAACAGCAATCAAGGCTAGATCCGACCAAGTTTGAGGAGTAAGAAATTCTTGTAAGACAATATGGAGATGGCTGGATAAATCGCGATCTAAATCCCAGGTGCGCATCCTGTGATCTCCCTGAAAATTACTCAAAGCAAGTCCGAGTTGAGGGCTAGTGGTATGTAGTGCCAAACCATATCCCGCTCGTTGTTCTGTTACACCCATTCCCATCAAAGTTTCCATAAAAACAGTAGAGTGAGCTTTGCCCACCCTACTATAAACTAATTATTATTATTTATTGTTCGTGATCTGGCTTGGCTCGTTTGATCAATTAAGCCATGGCAGGTTGTTTTTCCATCTCTGCGGAGTAGCTGCCCATGCTAGCGGCGCTATTGCACTGGGCACGGTGTTGTAAAAGTTTTTGCGCTTCCGCAACATTGTTGGTTTGTCCTTTCCAGTGTTCCAGTGCGGGCTGCTGAATCGCGCGAGCATAGGAGAAAGTGACACGCCAAGGGCATTGGGACTTGAGCGGTTCAGAGTTCATTAAGTGCAGGTGTTCAGCTGCTTGTTCAGGGGTTTGTCCACCGGACAAGAAGGCAATACCAGGAACAGAAGCCGGGACATTATCACGGAGACACTTGATTGTTTTTTCTGCTACCTCTTGCGGGCTGGCTTGTTGCGGACACTGTTTCCCGGAAATGACCATGCTGGGCTTGAGAATCATTTGGTCAAACGCAACATTCTGCGTCCGCAGCTCGCTAAAGACAGTGCGTAGGGTTTCATCTGTCACTTCGTAGCAACGCTCAATGGTATGGTCGCCATCGATGAGCACTTCTGGCTCAACAATGGGTACTAATCCCCCTTCTTGACATAAAGCAGCATAACGGGCTAAAGCATGAGCATTGGCTTCAATGCAACCGCGAGTGGGAATACCATCACCAATGGTAATGACTGCCCGCCATTTCGCGAAACGAGCACCCATTTGATAGTATTCTGCGATGCGATCTCGCAGCCCATCTAATCCTTCCGTTACTTTTTCACCCGGATGACCGGCTAAATCTTTTGCACCTTTATCCACTTTAATGCCAATAATGACATCATTATCTCTCATCACCTGTGTGAAAGGTGTACCATCTTCTTTTTTCTGACGGATGGTTTCATCGTAGAGAATGGCACCACTAATATAATTGCCTAATTTGGGTGTCGTCAGGATTAACTCCCGATATTGACGACGCATTTCTTCTGTTTCTTCAATTCCTTCTTTCCGAAACCGCTTGTTACAGGTGCCGTTGCTCTCATCCATCGCCAGCACCCCTTGATTCGGAGCTACCATCGCTTTCGCGGTCTGTCGGAGTTCTGCTGCGTATTGATTCATATAAACTGCTCCTGATGACGTTTACTTTATTAATATTTACTTCTCTGCCATACCTTCTCATTTACAGGAAATACTTGTCAAAGGGAAAATGGCAAAAATTAAAAAAGTCTGAAGAAAGGTAGAGACCTTACGGGTTACTCGTTTTTCATTCTAAGTCTTGGGTTAGAGAATAACCTCTGCCTTAAGTTGTAGCCGATCTCGTTTCTTAAAATCTCTTAAAATTTTGTTTTTGACTCACGCGCTAACGCTAATCTTTTTCATTTACTTGTTTCTCCCTTGTGATGGGGTTTTGCTTCTAACCCCAAGGGGATGTAGAATGAGTATCAATTCGTCAAATTTTGAAATTTATCTTAAGATTAAAAAACAAAAGATAAATTTTTTGAAAGTTTTTCGATTAAATTTATAGAGAAAACTCAATAGGAGGAAGACTATGGCGCTTGTCCCGATGCGGTTATTACTGGATCACGCAGCAGAAAACGGTTACGGTATCCCTGCCTATAACGTCAATAATATGGAGCAAATCCAATCCATTATGCAGGCTGCGGACGAAACCAATAGCCCAGTTATTCTGCAAGCCTCTCGCGGTGCGCGTAAATATGCAGGGGAAAATTTCCTGCGTCATTTAATCACAGCTGCAGTCGAAACCTATCCCCACATCCCCATTGCGATGCACCAGGATCACGGGAATGGCCCCGCGACCTGCTACTCCGCAATCCGTAACGGTTTTACCAGTGTGATGATGGATGGTTCTTTAGAAGAAGATGCCAAAACTCCCGCTAGCTTTGAATATAATGCCAGTGTGACGGCAGAAGTCGTCAAAGTCGCTCATGCGGTTGGCGTCAGTGTTGAAGGAGAACTCGGTTGCTTAGGGTCTCTCGAAACCGGAAAAGGGGATAAAGAAGATGGTCACGGTGCAGAAGGGGTTTTAAGTCGTGAGCAATTATTAACTGACCCTGACGAAGCCGTGGAATTTGTTGAGCGGACTCAGGTGGATGCGCTGGCGGTGGCGATTGGGACGAGCCATGGTGCTTATAAATTTACCCGTAAACCCACCGGTGAAATTCTCGCGATCGACCGTATTCAAGAAATTAACCGCCGTCTGCCCAATACCCACTTAGTCATGCATGGTTCTTCCTCTGTTCCTCAAGAATGGTTAGATATGATTAACCAGTATGGTGGACAAATTCCTGAAACTTACGGTGTCCCGATTGAAGAAATTCAAAAAGGGATCAAGAGTGGTGTTCGTAAGGTCAACATCGATACAGATAACCGTTTAGCCATTACTGCCGCTATTCGGGAAGCAGCGATGAAAGACCCCGCTAACTTCGACCCCCGTCATTTCCTCAAACCTTCCATCAAGTACATGAAACAAGTTTGTGCTGAGCGTTATGAAGCGTTTGGTACAGCTGGCAATGCCACCAAGATCAAGCAAGAAACTTTAGATGTTTATGCCGCTAAATATGCCAGTGGCGAATTAGCAGCCAATCCGAAAAAAGCAGTTCCTGCTTAATTAAAGCGGATTTTTCTTTAAAGTTTATTTTCAAACATGAGGAAGGGATGGCACTTGTTGCCACCCCTTTTTTAGGCTCACTACTTTAAATTGGCGCGGGCATCTTTAACTGCTGCCCACAGGGCAGCGCCAGTGAGGGGAATGCTACCGCTAAGAATAATAGATGTCATGAAGACACCATAGCGAGGATGACCGTAAGATAATTCAAATACTGAGCCGACAGCCGCGATCGCTGCCACACAGGAAACCATTAAAAATAAACCGCTTTTTGGGGTCAGTAGCACGCTTTCACTCCTTTGCATTTAAGATGAGATTGATTTAACTGCTTGCACAGAAAAGCCTTGTTTATTGAGCGCTTCTGTTAAGACTAGATCATTGGGCACACGATCAACAAATAGGACACCGTGGAGATGGTCTAATTCGTGTTGAATCACTCTCGCCAACAATCCACTCGCTTGCATTTTTTGGGGACGACCGTATTCATCTTTATATTTGACTTCTACTGCTTCGGGACGAACCACATCAAGGTAAACCCCAGGGATGCTTAAACAGCCTTCTTCTCCAGTAGCGAGTTCTTTACTGTAACTTTTAATTTCAGGATTAATCAGAATCAGCGGTGGCGTTGCGGTATTATTGGGGTCGCAATCAATCACCAGCATTTGTTTATTCACTCCCACCTGCGGGGCGGCTAAACCAATTCCTTGTTCGGCATACATGGTTTGCAGCATTTCTTGGGCTAAATCCCGCACCGATTGATTAATTTTATTAATCCGCTTCGTAGACTGACGCAGTGCGCGATCGCCTAGATAATGCAGAGAAAGGGAAGCGTCTTGCCCTGATTTTTGTTGATTGATAATTGACGCAGTCATTCGGTTTCCTCAGTTTAAACAACAATTATGTTTTCTTTCTATTGTAACAATCTAAGACTCTTGCGCAGCGGCAACATCTTTTCCTTGCACCACAAGCACTGAACAAGGGGCGTAATGAACCACATGATTACTCACACTGCCCAAGAAAACTTCTGCAAGTCCTCTTCGTCCTCTTCGTCCTAAAATTACTAGATCCGCATCAGAGGTTTTTGCCATTTCCCGAATCCAACTGCTTGGATCGCCAATGCGCCATGAATACTCCACTTCTAACCCCTCCTCTTGCACTGTTTGCGCGCAAGTTTTCAACCAATTCTCCACTTCCTGAGTTTGGGCTTCAATGTGCTCTTGCACTGAGGAAGAAAGGCTGAGAACATTTTGTCCATAAATGCCGCTGTAAGCGTCAAGATTACGACCGTCAAACATGAGGGCATGGAATAGAATCAGTTTAGCTTGATCGGGTTTGGCGATCGCGATCGCTTGCTTCAATATAGCTTCTGCTTGGGATGATTGATCCAAAGCAACTAAAATTTTCCGATAAGACATTGGATGTACCTCGTTCTAAAAATAAACAACAACAATAAAGAATAATCTAAGGTGAGAAAATATTTTCTCCTTCTCCAAACACGAGTATCCTAAAGGTGGAATGTTCGGTTAGCGAACCAGCAATGTGATTGCTATTCATTCCCTGCTCGATCATTGGTAGCCTTAGGAAGGGTAGGATATCAATGTACTTCCTTATCCTTAGCTAACTATTTTCCTACATAATCAATAATTTTTCTCCTCGATGGACGTTAAAGCACTCCTTACTCAATATGCTAGCGGCACAACTGAATTTACAGGCATTGATCTAAATGGAGCCAACCTCTGGGGAGCCGATTTAATTGGTATTCATTTCGAGCAATCGCGTTTACAAGCTACCATCTTAACGTTTGCTTATCTCAACGAAGCCTACTTCCTCGAATCGGACTTAACTGGGATTCGGTTAAGCGGTGCTAATCTCAATCAAGCAACAT
>CAZAYV010000087.1:0-18329 GCA_964489465.1 uncultured Dactylococcopsis sp.
ACCACCGAGATCTACACTCTTTCCCTACACGACGCTCTTCCGATCTGCGTTAATCCGGTGACTATTTGGTTAGGACGGCATTTCTTAAACTTTTCCGTACCGTTTATTTCTCCCACTAATTTAGTGGTTAACGAACCGATTGTTCCCGAATTATTGCAAGAAGAAGCAACGGCTTCTCGGGTGGTTGCAGAAGCGATGGTATTACTAACTGAACCTTCAAAACGAGAGAGTATGCAAGCAGGATATCAACGCGTGCGAGAGGGATTAGGGGAAGTGGGCGTGCGCGATCGCGCTGCCCAAGAAATCTTATCCCTTGTAATTTAATGACCGCGGCTGATCTGAATTCAGTTGAAAGAAAAAAGTCTCAAGCTTTTAGAAACGGAAACTCGCTTCACGATTCGGAAGCGGGACGAGCTGGTAATGTTTTCGACAAGAAGATTCTTTCTAAGATAGCAAGTATGCTGGTAGATGGAATCTTACGATAGGAAAATGATGACTCCTAAAGAATTACTTATTAAAGAACTAGACGACACGCCTGAACCAGTAATTGTAGAAGTCCTTGACTTTCTGCATTTCCTCAAGGCTAAACAAGATCAGGACAATGAAGATCTCCAAGATGCCCGCGCTGCCTTAGCATCAGTCAGTACTGAAGGCACTGTAGCTTGGGATACTTTAAAAGCAGAAGTTGGGTTATGAGCTACCACATTGAATTTGTGAAGCAGGCTGCTAAGCAATTTAAATCATTGCCTTCCCAAGAGCAGAAACGGATTCAACCAAAGATTGATGCTTTGGCTACTGAGCCTCGTCCTGCGGGAGTAGTAAAGCTGAAAGGAGAAGAAAACCTCTACCGAATTCGTGTTGGAGACTATCGAGTTATCTACAACGTTCAAGATGAGCGATTACTTGTTTTGGTTGTCAAGATTGGTCCTCGAGGGAATATTTATCGTTAGTGCGATCGCGGATGGGATTGTTGCCGGAAATAATGGGATCTATGTTTTGAGGGGGCGATTGCTTTTAGGTGGGAGGGAGGACCGATGAGCGGTGTTAGAGTTTGTGATATATTGAGGGACACTGTCTAAAGATCGGGGAGGAGTCTCGAATGCACCTATTAATCCCTGCTGCAGGACGGGGACAACGGATGGGCAGCGATCGCAATAAGTTATTATTACCTTTACTGGGAAAACCCTTGCTGGCGTGGACGATCTTGGCAGCAGAGGCTTCAACAGCAATTAATTGGATTGGGATTGTCGGTCAAGCTTTTGATTTTCCTGATTTTCAAGCCATTTTAGATGATTTAAATCTAGCAACACCTGTGGTTTTGATTGAAGGGGGAAAAACGCGTCAAGAGTCAGTCTGTAATGGTTTAGATGCCCTCCCAGAAGGCGCAACGGAAGTGTTAATCCACGATGGGGCGAGATGTTTGGTAACGCGGGAATTATTTGACCGGTGTAGTGAAGCCCTCAGCACCTGTCAGGGTTTAATTGCTGCGGTTCCCGTCAAAGATACGATTAAGGTGATTGATGAGATGGGCTTTGTTAAAGATACCCCAGAACGACGCCAAATGTGGGCAGCGCAAACGCCACAGGGGTTTCAAGTGAAATTACTCAAGTCCTGTCATCGCCAAGGAAAAGTCCTCGGTTGGGAAGTCACAGATGATGCCGCGTTATTTGAACGGTGTCAACTCCCTGTGAAAATTGTGGAAGGAGAAGAGACAAACCTGAAGTTAACCACCAAGTTCGATTTACAAATGGCTGAGTTTATTTTACGTCAACGATTGGGTGAGGCGTAGGGGAGGGTCAAGCCTTTTCCCCTACTTAGCCGCTCAACTTAGCTTTGACTTACTGCTTCTTCTTGCGCCAAGAATTTTTCTAATTCAGTTAAGGCATCCGCATCTACTTTCGTTTGCATCGGACAGAATTTCGGTCCGCACATGGAGCAGAATTCAGCTGTTTTGTAAATATCTGCCGGTAAGGTTTCGTCATGGTATTCTCTGGCGCGATCTGGGTCTAAAGAGAGTTCAAATTGACGATTCCAGTCGAAGTTATACCGTGCTTCGGAGAGTTCATTATCGCGATCGCGCGCCCCTTGACGATGACGCGCCATATCCGCCGCGTGAGCCGCAATTTTATAAGCAATCAGCCCTTCCCGGACATCCTCAGCATTCGGCAACCCTAAATGCTCTTTTGGCGTCACATAGCACAGCATGGCAGTGCCATACCAACCGGCCATCGCAGCGCCAATTGCAGAGGTAATATGATCATAGCCCGGTGCAATATCGGTGACCAGAGGTCCTAACACATAGAACGGTGCTTCGCTGCACTCTTCCATCTGTTTTTTGACATTGTACTCAATTTGATCCATCGGTACGTGACCCGGACCTTCCACCATCACTTGTACATCATGTTCCCAAGCGCGGCGCGTGAGTTCTCCAAGGGTCTTCAATTCCGATAATTGCGCTTCATCCGTTGCATCATGAGTACAACCGGGACGGAGAGAATCCCCTAAACTAAAGGACACATCATATTTCTTGAAAATCTCAATGATGTCATCAAAATGGGTATAGAGGGGATTTTGCTGATGATGGTGCAACATCCACTTGGCAATAATGCCGCCACCACGAGAAACAATTCCCGTAATCCGATTTTTCACCAGAGGGAGATACTCAATCAGTAATCCGGCGTGAATCGTTTGGTAATCTACTCCTTGCTGGGCGTGTTTTTCAATCACGTGCAGAAAATCATCAGCAGTGAGGTTCTCGATATTACCATGAACGCTTTCTAAGGTTTGGTATACAGGCACTGTGCCAATGGGAACGGATGACGCTTGAATAATGGCGCTACGAATTTCATCAAGGTTTCCCCCACCAGTCGATAAGTCCATCACTGTATCTGCACCATACTTAACAGCCAGTTTCAACTTATCCACTTCTTCCTCAATGTTAGAAGAGTTGGGAGAAGCGCCAATGTTGGCGTTCACTTTACATTTGGAGGCAATCCCAATTGCCATTGGTTCTAGATTCGGATGATTAATATTCGCCGGAATAATCATCCGTCCGCGAGCAACCTCATCCCGAATTAACTCTGGCGAGATATTTTCTCGCTGCGCGACATGGTGCATCTCTTCGGTAATTTTCCCTTGGCGGGCGTAGTGCATTTGACTAACATTACTTTGTCCCCGCCGTTGGGCGATCCATTCACTTCGCATATTGTATTTTTCCTTGAATCACAGCTTCCCTACGTCGGTGCTAGCCGATCTCAGGTTCTCGGGGTGTAATCTCAGCCTGTTTCAGCCCAGGCACCCCCAGCTTATTCGCAAATCCTAGCATACGTAGTTGCGCGATCGTTACCAATCTGTTAAAAATTTATGCTTGCTGTTTATTAAAATCTAAATCATCAAGGTCATCGTCTCGATTAAAAGTCAAGACACCAAAAGAGAGGGCAATGATGATCAGCAAGCCAAGAACAGAGAAAGCAATTAAAGAATTGACAAAATTCTGAAACATAATCACAAAACATAGATAAAAACATAAGATCATTATAAAATATGATTTAAATCATTTTAATAATTGATTAAGTTGTGTAAACAAGATGATATAGAATCAGGACATTTCCCTGATGTCTTAATCGCCTTTTCTGGCTCACATTTTCACCTGTAGCAAGGGCGTCATTGAAAATCGTGTTTTTCGGTTCCGTATGCCATACAACGAGAGTTGGATTCGTAAACTTTACCGATTATTTATGCCGACTGCTGCTGATAAAGTGTCGAGTTGATGTTCGTTGAGTTTTTCGATTAGACCAGTCAGGACGTTCCGTACCATCATTGGTCCTTCGTAAATCCACCCTGTGTACACCTGTAATAAACTTGCGCCAGCGGTAATTTTTTCCCAAGCATCATGAGCGGTGAAGATTCCTCCAACCCCCATAATCGGAAGTTGACCTTCAGTTTCTCGATAAATAAAGCGGATAATTTCTGTGGCGCGATCGCGCAAAGGTTTGCCACTAATCCCGCCCGCTTCCTCACTCACCGGATTGCCAGTTTTCGCTAAAACTTTGGTTTTCAATCCTTCTCGGGCAATGGTCGTGTTGGTAGCAATAATCCCAGCTAATTGATATTGAGTAGCAATGGTCAGCACTTCCCGAATCGCCTCCCAGGTTAAATCCGGTGCGATTTTCACCAAAACCGGTTTGTGGTCAGGATTATTGGTTTGGATGGCTTCTAGGATTAAACTCAGTTGAGAACTATCTTGCAGCGATCGCAGTCCGGGTGTATTCGGAGAACTGACATTCACCACGAAATAATCCCCCCATTCTTGTAATCGTAAAAAACTGGTTAAATAGTCCTGAGCCGCTTCTTCTAATGGGGTCACTTTCGATTTCCCGAGATTAATTCCCCAAGGGAGTTTCCGCTCTCTTTTTGCCTGCTTAGCTAAGCACTGAGCCAGGGCTTCACTCCCTTCATTATTAAATCCCATACGGTTTAAAGCCGCTTCATCTTTAAGCAATCGAAACAAACGGGGGGGTGGATTTCCTGGTTGGGGATGTTCCGTCACTGTTCCCAACTCAACATAACCAAACCCAAAATAATTCCAAATACTTGCAGCAACCCCATTTTTATCAAAACCAGCTGCTAAGCCTAAGGGGTTGGGAAACGTAATGCCCCACAAAGTTTGGGCAAGTCTTTTTTCTGAGTAACAACATTGGGCAGAGAGTTGTTGCAAAATCAAATGTGCTGGCAATTGATCTTGATTTTTTTCTAACCATTGCAAAAGATTCATACTGTGGTTATGTAACCACTCTGGATCAGCTTTTAAACCAGAAAATAAAAGCGGACGAACCAACTGCTTATACATTATCCTTGCTTAATTTTTCTTATCTAAATTCAACTCAAAAATCATTGTTTGATCTTAAACTTTTCACTGAGAAAAGGCTTTCAATCCAGCGATTAATCCTTGACAAACACCGGTTAAAAAATCCAAATCCAAAGTCTCAATTGTATCAGTCGGTTGATGGTAATGGGGATTCCGTAAAAAAGAGGTATCTGTGACCATTATTGCTTTATAACCTTGATCCCAAAACGGAGAATGATCACTTAACCGTGTTTCCGGAATCATCGTTCCTGAGAACGGAACGGATAACCACTCACTTGGTGTTCCACTATGGCGCATTTGACGGGTGAAAAATCGGTTTTCCTGAGTTGCTCCTAAATTCCCAATAAAAGCAATAAACTTACCTGCGTTGGGATAAAACTTTTCGAGGAAAGGCGGATAACGTTGAGAATTCGCTTCTTGACAACAGTAACCTAGCATTTCTAAAGAAAACATGAGACGAATTTTTTCATTTTTTTGCTTTAATTCTTGGGCATAGATTTCACTGCCAACCATCCCATATTCTTCTAAATCAAACGCAATAAATCTGAGGGGAATTGAAAGTGAATTTTCTGCAAACTCTCGTATTAATTCTAATAAAACAGCAATACCCGTCGCATTATCATCAGCCCCTGGTGTTCCCGGAACACCATCATAATGGGCGGCTAATAAAATCGGAGGTTGTTGGGTTCGTTGTGTTGCTGGAAAATTCAGAATGTAATTATGATGGGTTTCCCCTTCAAAAGTAAAATCATGGGTTTCTAGCCTACCCCATTTTTGAAATTGCTCACTAATATATTGTTGAACATAAAAGTGTCCGCCGCTACTGAAATAAGGATGCCGATCGCGCACGATTTGTTCTAAATGTTCACGCAGTCGCGCTTTTAAACTCATTTATCTGAATTAAATATAATTATAACTAATCCTAATCTAAGAGCATTCTAACGATAGATTTAGCGATTGACCAAATGTTGTAAAGCAGACCACACAATTTATTGACAACTTATAGCTATTTTCTAGCTGTGGACAGTTTCCCGAAAACAGTATATAAGTTTTTCTTATTTAAGAAAAGATTAATTCTCTCATTTCTAATGCTCCCTGTACAAAGAGACATTATCTCTTAGTATCAGTAATGAGGCGATTTGAAATTTCAGCCAAATTATTGCTGTTATAAAGGAGAAACTAAAAAATGGCAAGTTACAAAGTAACCTTAATTAACGAAGAAATGGGACTCAATGAAACCATTGAAGTTCCTGATGATGAGTACATCCTCGACGTTGCCGAAGAAGAAGGGATTGATCTGCCCTATTCTTGCCGTGCTGGTGCTTGCTCCACCTGTGCCGGTAAGCTCAAAGAAGGAGAAATTGATCAATCAGACCAGTCCTTCTTAGACGATGACCAAATTGAAGCAGGCTATGTTCTCACTTGTGTTGCTTATCCTGCTTCTGACTGCACAATCATTACTCACCAAGAAGAAGAACTCTACTAAGTTCAAAATAGTTCGTTTCGCCTAAAAACGGAACTAAACTCCCCTGCATGAACGAGTGTGGGGGAAATTATTATGGCTGTATCTTTTTATAACTAGCTAACTATTGGGTCATCAGGTTGGAATTTTCGATCTATGTCGAGAGATAGGAATTGAGCAGAATTTTTACATCCCCCCTAGGAGGATGGGTCTTTCTTGTTTTATGATGGGGGTAAATGCCTAAAAACTAGCAAATTCAATTGATTACGCTTTCAAAACGCGTTTGATCACTTGAAGCTTGCGTTGATAGACCGATTAGAAAACCTATCAGTCATTAAAACTATGTTGAAGCAAATTACTACAACTTTCAAAAGTTTATTCCCAGCAGAAGCAGTCCATGCCCACTGCGATGGTCCCTGTGGCGTCTATGATCCCTCTTCGGCTCGGGTTGCTGCAGAAGCTGTCCTCTCAATGACGAAAAAGCTCATTGATTTAGAACCCGAAAGCAATAGTAAAGAAGCACAAATTGCTTATCAAAATACCTTCTCTCGTTTTGTGCAAATTAAAGAAGAACAGGCACAAATTGCCAAAGAAGAACTCTTAATTCTCTGGACTGACTACTTCAAAGAAAAGCATTTACAACAATATCCTGATCTCCACACAACGTTTTGGAAAGCGGCCAAACTTTGCTCTGCTTGCAAAATGGAAGTTAACTTACAACACGCACAAGAATTAATGGATACTGTGCAAAAAGTCCACAATATGTTCTGGGCAACCAAAGAACGGGATATTCCTTGGTATCAAGCTAGCTAACTCAATTCGGTTGAATTTTACTCTCACCGAGTTCTTGCTTCGTTTCGTAAGCAAAGGACTCGGTTTTTTACTGACACCAAACCAGAATGATTTAACGGAACACTTCAAGCATGAAGGGTGTAATAGGAAAGTAAACTGGTGACAACCGGCGGATTTTCAAGGTGGGGTAAAACTCCGGTTTGGGGAATGACATGAAACCCTTTAATCATATTCGGACTTAAATCAGCCAAGCGCTTGCCTTGTAAAGAACGACTAAAACGCGATTGCGCGCCCCACAGTAAAACAGTTGGTGTATTTAAATTGGGCATATATTCGGCTAAATCAAAGCAGATGTCTCCTCTTAAAGAAGCGAGTGCAGCATATTCTGCATCAGGTTTCACGGCAGAAGCGAGATAAGCCGAGACAATTTCTTCGTTCAGACGAGATGGATTGGCAAACAAAAATTGTTCTAAAAAGTTTCGTACCGCCCATTCATTGGCAGCACCAACCGTATAAATTAAGGAATCTAACCCCGGTAAACTCACCAGTTGTGAAGAGAGTTGTTGTCGATAATCTTCACTAAAATCGCGATAACCAGAGGGAGAAACTAAAAATAAACCCCGGAATAATTGGGGTTGTTCGATCGCTAAGCGAATGGTTAAGGCAGCGGTTAAAGAAGAAGCAATGACCCAGGCAGGGGGATTAGCGACTTGTTCTAAAAGAGTGCGGATAATATTGAGGTAGTCTTCGGGGGAGTAGCGAATTTGAGGATGATGAGAGTCTCCCCAACCGATCAGATCAGGGGCGATGACTTGATGGGTGGTGGCAAAACTGGGATAAACTTGCGACCATTCATAAGCAGACGATCCCCCGCCTAAACTATGCAAAAAGACCAGAGAATCGGGTTGAACAAAGTTTTGGGGATAAAAACCCGGATCGGGGACAGAATAAACCATCTGTCCTAATTTGGTGTTGAGAGTGCGCTGCTGAAAACCAACAGGCTGATACTGTCGCATATTGCCGATACTAACTGAGACAAGGCTGACATCATCAGTTTAGCGCGAGCCGAGTTGTTGCCGTAAATGAGAGAGTTTTTCTCGCACCGATTCATGACTATATTCATCGTCAGGGTGAGGGGCTTGACCCGGCTTTTGGAAATAAGGACGTTCTTTATACATTTGTCCCCATTGCAGATCCGCTTGTCGCACCATTTCATAGAAAAGTTCTTGGTTTTTCAAGATTTTGTCGATGATTTTTGCTAATCCCGTCAGAGGAGATTCTAAGTGCTGACTGACGACAGAATCGGATTTGATCCACCGCTTTAATACAGCTTGTAAAGCGCCAGAAGAGTCGGATAGATTATGATCAATGAAAAGATTAATTTCTGTGGTCACTTGCACCAGTTTCGGAACCGGAGATTCTCCTTTGAGAAAGTTTCCTCCTTCGCGCGCGATCGCGCTGGCGAGAGAGTATCGTTGTTCTGATAAAATTTCTTTTTGGATATTATTCTCGCGCTCTCGTTTTTGCTTGTCGTTATGATTTTCTGAGGCGTTCATAAGCTAAGATTAAAACCCAAAGATTCACTCTTGATTTCTTATTATGACATTTTGCGAGAGAACAAGGAGCAGATGCTTCCCGGTGTTATCTAACTGAAAAAGAAGTTTATTCACTAGCTAAAATCACATGCGAGTTATTATTCAGCGAGTGCAATCCTCAAAAGTTGCAGTGGATGGCGAAATGATTGGTGCCATTGGACGGGGCTTAAATTTACTGGTGGGAATTGCACCCTCTGATACAGAAACTGAAGTGGATTGGATGATGCGCAAGTGTCTTGATTTAAGAGTATTTCCAAAAGAAAAAGGCGAGTCAGGTTGGCACTATTCCGTGCAAGACATTCAGGGAGAAATTTTAGTGGTCAGCCAATTTACCTTGTATGGAGACTGTCGCAAAGGACGCCGCCCTTCTTTTAGTCATTCCGCCGGTCCAGAAACGGCAGAATTTTTCTATAACCTTTTTGTTAGTAAACTCAAGGAAAGTGGTTTACACATTGCCACCGGAAAATTTGGAGCCAATATGCAAGTCAGTATTGAAAATGAGGGTCCGGTAACACTCTTATTGGAACGAGAAAATTCAACCGATAGTTAGTGAATTACATTAAAGTCCGGGGCTTGACATGGAAATTAAATAAGCCAAATGTAATCCAAAAGGCTAAAACTCCTCCTGTTAAAATTAAGACCGGCGTTGCGCCTAATTGAAACACTAAAATAGGAGCCGCTGCGGTAAAGAAACCACCCCCCATAATTGGTTCAAATAAAAGTTGTTTGTAGGCAAAACTTTCTAAAGCTTCTGTTTCATTACCCGGATCAACCATTTGTAGCAATAATAATCCCGTTGCTGTCACTCCCATTGATTGTCCGATATCGCCAAGTCCACGCTCGAACCAATGAGTAGGAAGAATCCGAGGGGCAAAGAAGAGAAAGGCAAAAATATTCCAAGTAATACCAGCAACAGACAAGATTAAGAAGGGAATTAAATTTGTGCCAAGAACCGTCAGCGAAATTGACGCGATCGCGCTGAAAATAACGGCATCTAATGAAACGCCAGCAATATTTTTCTGTAGGGGTCTTAGGATTAAGCGATCTAAACCAAGACGTTCCATCGTAATTTGAACAATTAATCCTCCAATTAATGCCATGGGAAATAAGGGAACATAGTTCATGATTTCAATTTCCATTTTTCCCCAAGTTAAAGCTTCTAACTCTTTTAAAAATTCTAAAATAATCCAGCCTAAGGTTACCGCGATCGCGACAAATCCCAGATTAATGGATAACGGATCAATTAAAAGGTTTTTCTCTAAATGTTTATATTTCGTTTGTAATTGTTGTTCATCAAAATTTGAGGTGTTAGCACTCTGATCAAACGACAAACTTGTTTTGTGTCCGGAACTCAAATGACCGTTGCGGCGTCCCCAATTAATTAAAATTGTCCCGGTAACAACCCCGGAAATTAAGCCCACTGTTGCTAACCCTAAAGCAATTTCTCCTCCTTCTTCAAAACCAAAATCAGCTAACACACCTGCCATCCCAGCAGCAGTCCCATGTCCTCCTTCAAATGCCATTTCAATCAGCGCCCCTGCAATCGGGTTCATGTGAAATACAGGAGTGAGAATGAGTAACGTAATCGCTAAGCCAACCACATATTGTCCCCAAGCTAAAATCTGAGAAAATGCAACTTGCGGGGCAACTTTTTGCCAAATTTCTTTGGGACTCGGAATCGTTTCTCCTAAAAAAAGGGTTGCAAAAACCAGATTAATAAAAACACTGGGTGCTTGTGCCCAAACTGTCGCAATATTTTCTGGAAAAATGCCTTGATTGGCTAAGAAACTTGAAGCAGGAACCAGATTACCCAAGCCTTCTTTTCCCAGTAATAAAGCCAGTCCTCCGGCGAGGATCGATTCCGGTAAATAAAGTAAGTCAAAAAGTTTAATTTTCTGCTTTAAAAATCGTCCAATGAGGAGGAATAGCCCTAAAACGATAAATGCGGCAAAAACATCTCCTAATTCAAAGCCAGTGGTGTTCAATTGACTATGATCCTTCCTATTTCTGAACTACGACAAACGATAATCCCTACGTGAATTTCGTAGAGTAGAGACAGGTTACAGTGTGGGAGCTTTTGGATGACTCAGTAGTAGCGATTATTACATTTCAGAGATGCAAACCTTCAATCAAGCGTTGAATCTCACCTAAGACAGAGAAGAGTTTCCTCTTTTTTTCTGTTTTTAGTGATTCATTATTTAATAAAAAAGCTTAAAGTCACCAGCTTATTTTATTAAGATCACTTTAATAATTCGCGTAACTTTGCCACCTCACCCGATCTCCAATCCGTACCTTGCCCCCAGTGAGCACTTGACCACACGCCCCACCCCGCCAATGATGATAAAGTGCTCTTTTTAATCCCGGCTGTATTTCGTCCATCCGTTCACAGGGTTTAGCTTCAGTAAAAATTTGAATTCGACATTCACCCAACTGTAAGATTCGTTTACGACTGTTGGCTAACTCCAGACCCCGCACCAAGAAGTTTGCCCGTCGCGCTGCCGGATCGATATTGACACCCAGTTCCATCATCACCGTTTCCCAAACTTCAGCATCAATAACAGTAACTTGTCGCCGCCCACCTTGATCGGCATTTCCAACTAGTCCGCGTTGTGCGATCAGTTCCGCTGCTGCCACAGCATCCATGGGACCGCGTTTAAACCGCTTAATCCAAATCCCTTCGATTCGTCCTTCTCTCATGTTTTGACCTTCCTCATCAAACCCACTAAACTAAATCCTCAGCCCCTCTCAGAACATAATGCAGAATAATGATGAAACCAGCAATTACTGGCACTTTTCTTGATGAAATTACCCATGATATTCCATCTCAAAATTGGCGCGATCGCGCTTGGGAAGAAGATTTTGCTGCCATGCAACGGGTCGGGATTGATACGGTGATCTTAATCCGTGGCGGTTATAAAGAACAAGCCACATTTACCTCCAAGACCTTACACAATCAAATCGGCATCCTTCCTGTCTATACCGACTTAGTGGAGTTATTTCTCACCCTTGCCCAACGCTATGACATGACATTTTATTTTGGGACCTATGACTCAGGGACGTATTGGCTTAACGGCGATTATCGAACAGAAACTGATCTGAATAAAGCCTTTTGTGAAGAGTTTATCCAGTGTTACGGACATCATTCTGCATTTGGTGGCTGGTATATCAGTCATGAAATTAATACTTACAATGAAGGCATGATGCACGTGTATGAAGACCTTTCTCGTCACCTCAAGCAACTGCGAGACGTGCCAATTTTAATCTCACCCTACATTAAAGGGATTAAACAGTTTGGTCATCGGGCGATCTCTCTGGATGAACATACCCGGGAATGGGAATCGGTGTTTGCGCGGTTACAGGGAATTGTCGATATTGTGGCGTTTCAAGATGGGAATGTGGCCTATCAAGATTTACCGGAGTATCTGCAAGCAAACCGTAAACTTGCCAGTAAATATGGGTTAACCTCCTGGAGTAACGTGGAGAGCTTTGACCGTGATGTGGCATGGAAGTTTCCCCCTTTAGATTTTCGTAAACTGCGCTATAAAATTGAACAAGCCGAAGCGGCAGCAGTGGATAAACTGATTACCTTTGAGTTTTCTCATTTTATGAGTCCGAATTCAATTTACCCCGCCGCACGCAATTTGCACCAGCAGTACTGGGAATGGATTTATGGTAGAGGAGGTGAGGGGGAGACAAGGTGACAAGGTGACAAGGTGAACCTTTTATTGCCTGTTCCCTAACGACCTAATGACTAATGACTAATGACCAATGACTAATGACTAATGACCAGAATACCTATCTTAGGTTAGAAAAAGTTATGGTTTCCCTGTAACTTTTTCATTACTATCCTTAAAATAAAGTAAACAAGTGTAAAGTTTTTGGGCTTGTTTGTAATTATTTAACAACATGTCGAAATTAAGCAGATATATAAAAATGTCTAATCCTTTCTTCCGTCGCTTCCTTATCCTCGCGATCAGCTGTTGCTTTGGTTTAACGGCATGGTTAGCGCAACCCTTAACAGCGCAAGCCTATGATGACCCCTCTTTATTGCCGCAAGAAGAAACACCGATTATTGATTTGGCGAATTTTCTACCGAAGCTACAGGAAGAATCGTTAATCGAGGACATTGAGGAATTTGAGGCGGAAACCGGTTGGAAGCTACGTATTTTAACCCAATATGATCAAACCCCCGGTCGTGCCGTTAAAAACTATTGGGGATTGAATGACCAAAGCGTCTTACTGGTTGCCGATGCTCGTGGGGGTAATCTGCTAGCGTTTAACGTCGGAGATGATGTTTATGATGTTCTACCTCGTACCTTTTGGGTAGAACTCCAAACCCGTTTTGGCAATATGTACTATGTGCGAGAAAATGGCGAAAATAACGCGATCGCGCAGTCGTTAGATACCGTGAAAGGATGTCTAGCCAAAGGCGGTTGTAGCGTCGTTCCCGGCTTACCGAGAGAACAATGGATTCTCACCCTCATCACTTCTGTTGTCGGTGGTGTCGTTTTCGGTTTAGCTGCCCGTCCACGCAAAGAAGACCAAGTGATTGCTTGGCAATGGGCCTTAATTTTCTCACCCCTCTGGGGCATTCTCTTCATTGCCTTCGGCATTGGACCCGTTGTCACTCGGACTGCTGACTGGTTACCGCTGCTGCGGAATGTCCTCGGCTTTATGTTGGGCGCGTTAGTGGTGTATTTAACGCCAATTATCAGCGAATCTGCTCGATCCGAAGGGAAAACTTAAAATCTGAGAAAATAGCTTCTCAACGACTGAAAGTGCTGGTGTTACTAACTACCAGCATTTTAGTTTTGTTTAGGGATAATACTTTCTACGGGCACCTATTTATTCTCAATTTTTACTGGCACACAACCCGATAACTGATTTTCCTAAAAGGACTCGTCGCGGCTGATTAAATAACCAAGCCGTTACACTCGGTTCGACTCGACATTGCTGATAACCGGATTGCGCATAGAGTTTTTTAGCAGCAGTATTGTTATCTAGGACGTGGAGATAAATTTCCTTAAATCCCCACTGATTCGTCAGTTGCTCGCAACTTCCTAACAAACGCTGAGCAATTCCTTGTCGGCGGTGATGAGGACTGACCGCTAAGTTAGAGATATAAGTGGATTGATATTGCTTTGGAATCCAACCTTCTGGACAGTTGAGACAGAGTTCAACCGTTCCGGTGACTTTTCCTGTAGAGGCAGCCGTTGCTACTAAACAAGTATAATAAGCGCGATCGCTACACATGCGACTGCGAATATCTTCATAAATCCCCAATTTCAAAAAAGGATACATCAACATTCCCAAGCCTTGAGAAGGATGAAAGCTACGAGTCAAAACTTCAGTTACGCTACCGAGATCGTCAATACGTGCTGGACGAACCGTAAAGCTATCAGTGGAACAGGGATTAGATGCAGCAGCAGAAGTGGGAAAAGGAGAAGAGTAAGCGTTCACAGTCATTCTAAGTAAGAAATCTGACTTAGCAAGTATAGAGGAGGGCGTTTCCACAGAATCACTAGGGTCTGAGTACAGTGGTTGAAACTGATTCATCAGCAGGAAAGTTTAGTCTTCTGTCAATTGAAAACCGTCGACCCAGTTAGTTGGGTTTAGTTTTTCTGCTTTCCCTTGAGGTCGGATCAAACCCCCTATCTTAATAATTTTAAACTTTCAAACAGGTTAATCTTAGCACACCTTATACTTGATACAGGGCAGGTTGAGGCATTTTTGTTTCACAGTGACCCCTCACTTCCAGGTGAATCAGATACCAGATGATCAGATTAAGGGTTGCTGGTTCTTAAATATCTAAGCCATCGCTGCGGCAATCCAGAATAAACCGTCGACAAGGAGGGTACTTAACACGGCACCGCTAAAGGCCCACCAAGGAAGGGTATTCTGTTTGATGCCAAAAATCCCGACTCCCGAGAGAAGACTCACAATCACAAGGGCACAAACGACACTCCAAGGGGTTTGCATCTGTACCAGCGCATCTTGGAAAATAGGTTTATATAGTGCCGGATCAACCCGCATTAACTCTCGCCAATGAGGCATTAAACCGGTGAGATAAAAATAGACATCAGTTAGGGCAGTTCCCAGTAAAGAACCTAAATAAAATAAATTTCCTACCTGTCCCCAGCCTCTTGCTAAGGCAAGAAAGGCAAAGGGTAAACCAATTGCCTCAACAGGAAGATGAATTATGGGTTCCCACCGAAACCAACCCCAATAGATTGATCCGGCTAACCAACTCCAGCTAAAACCAATCATTAGATCTCCCCAAAGAGACGTTTTTGGGCGTCTAAACCAAGCAAGACCTAACCCAATCCAGCCTAGAGTTAAGATTAAGCTGAGCAGTGGAAACTCCCGCACCATAGGCGCTTGAGCAAAAACTGGAATCGAAACTAAAAAGCCGGATGCCCCAAAAACAAGCCAACGCTTTTGCTTGAGTAGGAACGCTCTGGCGTAAATTTGGAGTCGTTGGCTGACTTCAGTTGTTGATAGGGGGAACCAAGAACTTTTAAACAATGTTTTAATCTTCTTAACTAATCTTTACTAATTGTAATATAACACAAGGATTCAGATCCCCCCCAGGGGGATATAGATTATCTTAACATTGGGGATCCATCCTTGGTAATTAGTCATTGGTTATTTGTTCTTATCCTTGTTCGTGCTATTTGATTTCTGAGAGCAGGCGTTGAGCAACGTCTGAACTAACGGGTAACACGGAGAGCCGATTCCCTTTTTTGACGACGGCTAATTCTTCGGGAGTAAACATGGCTTTGAGTTGGGGAAGAGAAAGTTTCTGCGCCAACTTTTGCATAAATTCTACTTTGACGGTTTGCCAACGAGGCTGTTGTGCTGTGGCTTTGGGATCGTAATATTTGCTTTTGGGATCGAATTGTGTGGGATCGGGGATGTTCGTTTCGATGATGCGCGCCAGACCAACAATGCCAGGCGGTTTCACATTAGAGTGATAGAAGAAGGCAACATCTAAAGGCTGCATTTCACTTAAAAAATTCCGCGCTTGATAGTTGCGTACTCCATCCCAAATGGCTATTTTTTCTTGCTGTAAATCATTGATGCTGTAGTCATCGGGTTCGGACTTTAAAAGCCAGTAGTTCATAAGGTGTCAGGGATAATCTCCTTGCTCAATTATGTCTCAGCTTGCCATTGGATCCTACTGATGAGCATTTGTCTCTAAAATTTTTCTCGTCTCAAGACTTGTCCGATGAAAATTCAAGGCTTAGGTGATGCCTTGATGCAGAAAGAAAGCCTGAAATGGTTTCAAAATCAGTTATGTCGCGATCGCTGCCTTGAAATGTAACCTGACACAAGGACTGTCCATTTATTCTGAAATGATTCAGGCTTTAACCGCCGAAATTGAGAATATAATTCGTGAAATTACTGAAAAATGCCGATAATTGAGTGATTTTAATATTATCAGTGTAAAATTTCCTGTAGTGGTTAGAAATTATTCCTCTTTTTGGTTCATAACATTTGGCGTGAAAGAAAAAATACTTGGTCAAAAACCTATCTACGACTATAATCCTCACTGTAGGCTTAATTTATTCCCGAGGAAGACTGGTGATTGCAATTTACCCTGGTAGTTTCGATCCCATTACCTTTGGGCATCTCGATATTATCGAACGGGGAACGCAACTGTTTGATCGCGTGATCGTGGCAGTTTTGTGTAATCCGAAAAAAGAGCCGCTCTTCTCTGCGGAGCAGCGTATCCAGCAAATTGAAAATTGTACTCAGCATTTATCTAGTGTAGAAGTCGATCAATTTGCTGGCTTAGCGGTAGAATATGCCAAACAGCGGAATGCTCAAGTGCTTTTGCGAGGGTTACGGGTGTTATCCGATTTTGAAAAAGAGTTACAAATGGCTCACACCAATCACACCCTTTGGGAAGGCATGGAAACTGTATTTTTGGCGACGTCCAATGAGTATAGTTTCTTAAGTAGCAGTGTTGTTAAAGAAATTGCTCGTTTCGGTGGCTCGGTTGAGCATCTAATTCCTAAAAGTGTTGCCCAAGATGTGTATAAATGTTACGCAATAACTCCTACAGCAAATCCGAATCCAACCCCTCAGAAAACCAACCTTCCCCAGAACAATTAATCATCCAAAAAAAGTTGGAAAAGGTGGAAGAGTGTATCAGTACTAGCCATAATCTTCCCTTTACTCCTTATAAGTTTATTAATGAGGAGGAGTTTTTTAGTCGTATGGATGAGGTCTGGGACAACCTTGATGCGGCTTTCGATGAAGCTTATTCCATCTTGGAAGAAAAGCAGAGTATCCTTCAACAAGCTCATGCAGAACGTCACTCTTTGCTAGAACAAGCTCACCAAGAAGCTGAGCAAATTAAGAGTCAAACGCGGATTGTTCAGCAAGCCCGTCAAGAAGCGGCACAAATCCAAACTCAAACCCAGCAAGAATGTGATGAGTCTCGTCGAGCTACTTGGCAAGAAATTCAACAACTCCGCCAAAAAGCAGAAGCCGAATGCGAACAATTGCGTCGGGAAGCAGAGGAATATGCAGCATCCATACTCATGGATTTAGAAAATGATTTGAAGGAAATGCTTAAGGTGACTCGCAATGGTCGGGCAACGCTCAATGTTACTGAAGGGAAGGAAGTGCCGCAAAAGCAAAAGCCGAAGCGGAAAGCGAGTTAAGGTCATTAGTCATTGGTCATTGCTCATTAGTTATTGGTGATTTGGTAACTGGTGGCTGAGAAACAATTTATTTTGAGTTAGAGGAATAATGAATATCCTGGATACCTTAGCTCTTTTGACAATAATGCTGACTCTGGCTGCGATTCCCAGTACTAGCGTCGCTCTGGTAGTGACTCATTCTGCAACATCAGGTTTATGGCATGGCACAGCGGTTTCAGTTGGCATTGTCTTAGGCGATCTCATCTTTGCCATGTTAGCTATTCTGGGCTTGACAGCTCTCTCAGAAATGATGGGGACACTTTTTCTGTTGATTAGATACGCAGCCGGGGTCTACCTGATTTGGTTTGGTATCAGCCTGATCAGGAGTCGAAATCAGACCATCAAATTGGAGCGTTCCCCTTCAACTGGTGGGCTTGTAGCCAGCTTCCTGAGCGGTTTATTGGTAACGTTGGGGGATATAAAAGCTATTTTTTTCTATGCCAGTCTTTTTCCAACCTTCTTAGAGCCTTCAACCTTGGGCTACGTTAAGATAGCCTGGGTGCTTGGGATCATTATTTTGACTGTGGGAGGAGTAAAGCTGACTTATGCAGTTCTCGCTAAAAAAGTAGCAACAATTGCTCTGAGATTCTCAATTGCAAAACCGGCAAAGGTCGCTTCTGGAAGTTTGATGATTGGCTCCGGTACTTATCTGATTGTCAAAAGTTGATGCTGGAATTTGATTAGATACCGAAAATAATTGCCATCGCTGGCTTTCACTGTTCACGATCTCCCTTCTTGTCTTGGTAGTTGCTGACTAGTGAGTGCTGACCTTTCATTCATAAAGTTCTACGGCAAACACTTCTGCAAAGTGGCGGATGAGGGTTGTGCGTACATCGGATAAAGTAATCTCCGGACGAAATTGTTGGAGACTGCCCACGGCGCGATCGCGGATGCCACAAGGA
>CAZAYV010000088.1:0-18211 GCA_964489465.1 uncultured Dactylococcopsis sp.
ATTTTCCCGAACTTATTGATATAACTATTTTACAACTGATGTACGCTTGCTATATTCGTGATTTTAATCCTGATTTTAATCCTGATCTCCTTCAGCTTACTGATTTTTGTAAAGGAGTTGCTATCTTTTGGATATTTTTAGTTCATTATGAAGACGGTTGGTTTGGGTGGCAAGGCGTTCATTGTTTCATTGTCCTAAGTGGCTTAGGTTTGACCTATTCCTGTCTCAATAAGGCAGAATTCATTCGATGGCCAAAATGGTTTTTCAAGCGATGTCGGCGCATCTTTCCTACCTATTGGGTAGCCGTTATTCTGTCACTACCTCTCCTGATTATGTTTCAAATTCTTCTCAATAAACCACTCTGGATTGCATTGGTTAGAACTGGGCTTGATTTACTTTTACTAACGAATGTATTTGAATATTTTAAAGGTGGGGCAACGGGAGCATTTTGGTATATTCCATTTATTTTGGGAGCTTATCTACTCTTTCCTTTGTTATATGGTTGGATTAAAGATAACCCCAATTGGAAACGATGCTTATCACTATTATTAATTGCCATTGGGATAGAATTATTTTACAGAGCAGTCGCTATTTATTGGTTAGATGGATCGCCAATGAGTTATGAGGGTCAACGCTTTCTCCCTTTTTTCCCAAAATTACCTGAACCTCTCGATCAGAATACTGATCAGTTTTTCGGCTTTTTTCAACAACGAGCACCATTTGGATTCATTTTTTCAAGGATTGGTGAATTTGTACTAGGGATGATTCTTGCAGTTGCATTATTCAAAGATCGAAATCGAGTCAATAAGAGATTGCTTAATTTTCCAATGGGGCTAGTAGGAGTTTTGATCTGGTTAGTGGGACAAGGACTCTTATATGTTGGCCTATGGGGATGGATTTTCTCTGACTTTTTCATTGCGTTGGGTTTAATTTTATGGACATTCAATTTGGCTTACTTACTACAAAAAATTAGTGCTAGTGTATTTTACGCAATGACATTTCTTGGAACTTGGTCTTACTATATTTACCTCGTTCATCAACCTTTTACAAGAGGTGCTAGGGGGATTGTCCTATTGGTTATTGATCCTGATAATCTAGTGAGTGATGTTCTGGCTAATGTTCTTTGTTTGGGATTAGCCGTAATTTGTACGGTAATTGCTAGTTTTCTTTTGATGAAATTTAATAAGTCTCCACTTGCTGATCTTATGTTTACTCGAATTGGTCGATTAATGGGAGTAAATATAAGATCTAGAGAATATAGCAGTTAAGATTCCCGCAAGACATAACCAACGCCACGAACGGTTTGAATGAGGCGTTTATATCCCCCTTGTTCAATTTTGAGGCGTAAGTAGCGAATATAAACTTCAATGACGTTGGATTCTCCACCGTGGTTATCTTCCCAAACATTTTCTAAAATTTGTTCACGGGTGAGAACTTCCCCGGGATGGGACATTAGATATTTAAGGAGTTCAAATTCTTTGACTGTTAACTCAATTTTGCGTCCGTTGCGGTTGGCACAGCGATGGGATAAATCGAGCACTAAATCACTGAATTGTAGTTGTTCGGGAACAGTAGTCGCGGGTTGGAGGTAGAGTTGAACCAGTTGCAGAAATTGGTCAGTTTGGTAGGGGAGTAGGGTATAGTCGTCAGCCCCAGCTTCTAAACACGCCACACGATCCGGCAACGTATCTTGACTCATAAACAATAAAATGAGCACGGGGTTATTATGTCCTCGCAGCTGACGACACAAGGTCAATCCCGCTTCGCCTAATCGTGATTGATCAATTACGACTAACGCTGGCTGCAGTTCTTGAAATTGAGGTTTGGCTTGGTCAGGATGGTTGGCAACCGTAACGGTATAACCGGCATTGGTTAAATCTAAACTGACCGTTTGCGCCAACTGTTGGTCATTCTCAATGAGTAACACTGACGGTTGAGGCATAGTCATCGGATGTTGTCTCCATTAGAGATTAACTCCTACGGTAGCTCGACCGAGGTGGGTTTGGCGATATGGGGTAAGCCCCAACCGAGTTTTTCACGGAGAACCCGGAAAAATTCTGGGCGTTGGAGACGGATAAAATAAGCAGAGTAGCGCGATCGCGCAAGGTGAACCACATCCTTGGGTTGTACATAACAACCGCCATTGCCATCCACAACCATCACTAATTGATGTTCATCACTGGCAGAATGAATAATAATCGGTTCGCGATCTGAGAAGACTAACGCCCGAGAAGCGAGAGAATGGGGACAAATGGGAACCAACTGTAAAACGGGTACGTCCGGGGTAACAACAGGACCCCCGGAACTGAGTGAGTAAGCGGTTGACCCGGTCGGCGTGGAAACAATAATGCCATCAGCGGCAATATCAACGGGTGCGTGATGACCCACCACCACTTCAAAATGACACAGACTGGTCATGGGTTCTCGATGGAGCACCATTTCGTTTAAGCAAAGGGCTTCCCACTGTAACCGTTCGCCCCGCATCACCTGAACGGTCAGCATGGAACGTTCTTCAATCGTGTAGTTTCCGGCTAAAACTTCTTCTAAGGCGGAGGAGAGTTGATTGACATAGGTTTCCGTTAAAAACCCCATGTGTCCCGTATTGACGGTTAATAAGGGAATGCCATAAGGAGCAAGCTGGCGGAAACCGGATAAAACCGTTCCATCCCCACCCAAAACCAGACAAAACTTCATGGTTTCATCAAAACCGGGAGGAATTAACTTATCCAGCGGGGTATGACAGACGGGGCTATCCGGACTGGAATATCCCAACAGTCCACCGACACCAGTGGCGAGAGCAACCTCCCATCCTTGTTGTTGCAGTTGCGCTTGGACTTGGTTGGCAATGTCGCAAGCAACCGGTTTATTATCGTTGTAGATAATGCCTATTTTCGGCACGACGACTAATCCGTGTGTAGAGTGTTAATGTCCACGACAAGAGTGTTCTCTTATCTTAATATTTAAGCAGAAAAAACTGGTTCAAAAGCTGAAATTGAAGCCAAAATTAAGATTTAGATTTGAAAGGCGTTTTCTTTTTCTTCTTCGTTTTCTCTTTCTCGTAGTTAATTTCTTTTAATTTTTTCATGATGCGCGAGAAGTATTCCTGTAAATAGGTTTCAACCGTTGTCATCTCATTGGGATTAAACCCAAAGATATCATACACTTCGCTCATGTCAGCATCGAAAGGCTGGCCGCTGACTAAAACATTGGCGAAAATTAACCGATCTGAGGCATTACGGGTCCACTCAAAAAAGCGCATCGTCCGAGAAAGAAACTGTAATAACCCCATGGGCAAACGAGAAATTTTGGCGGTCTTGCCAGATAAATTTTCACAAAGATTAATAATTTCTTCCGCTGTCCAAGGGCGGGATCCCGCGAGAGGAAAGGTTCGTTTTACGGTTTCTGGCACTTCCACTGCCCGCACCGCAAACTTGGCAATATCCAGAGTATCCATGTAAGCAATGGGGGTACTTTCTCCCGTTACCCACACCGCTTGGTTATCCAAAATGGGAATGGCATATTGCGGGATTAAGCCTTGCATAAAGCCGCAGGGTCTGAGAATCGTGTAGTCAAGGTCAGTTTCGGCTAAGAACTGTTCCGTGCAATGTTTAATATTCATTAGGGGAACATCAGGGTAGTTCTCGGCATTGAGGATGGAGAAAAAGATATAGCGTTTTACCCCAGCCGCTTGTGTGGCTTGAATGAGAGCCACTTTGCCATCCCAGTCCACTTCTTTAATACTCAAAGAGTCCGTGGGACGGGCGGTTGCCGTATCAATCACTGCATCAACCCCTTCTAAGGTGCGGGGTAAGGTTTCGGGTTGACATAAATCGCCCTTAACGAGATTTGCCCCCCATTCTTTAAGAAATGTTGCTTTTCTGGGATTTCTCACAAGGCATTTTACCTGATGACCTTCATCAAGCGCTCGCCGAACGACTTGTCTTCCGAGCGTGCCTGTTGCCCCAGCAATCAATATATTCATTTATAAATATGAGAGTATCTTAAACTTTCTATAAGATTCTATCAAACTCTGTTACTTTCTGTACTACCATTATTCCTCTTGCTCGAAAAGATGGCATTGGGCGCGATCGCGCAAGAGATGATCGCATAAAACCAAAGCCACCATCGCTTCTACCATCGGCACCGCCCGAGGCAAGACACAAGGATCATGGCGTCCCTTGGCAGCGAGTTCTGTCGCTTCACCGCTACTGGTAACGGTTTCTTGGGCTTTCCCAATCGTCGAGGTGGGTTTAAACGCAGCCCGGAGAATAATATTTTCTCCATTACTGAGACCGCCTTGAATGCCGCCAGAATAGTTGCTCCGCGTGCGAATTCTCCCGGTTTCATCGGTATAAAATGGATCATTGTGTTCGCTACCGAGAAGTAACGTCCCAGAAAAACCTGAACCAATTTCAAAGCCTTTACTCGCGGGCAGAGACATCAGCCCTTTTGCTAAATCGGCTTCTAATTTATCAAAAACCGGTTCCCCCAGTCCTTTGGGGACATTTCTCACCACACACTCAACGACCCCGCCAATGGAATCTTTTTCCCGTCGCGTTTGGTCAATGAGATCAATCATCTGCTGGGCGCACTCGGCATGAGGACAACGGACAATATTGGCTTCGACGTCTTCCCGAGTCACCGTATTGGTATCAATGGGGGCTTCTAAATCTTTAATGCGTTTGACATAGCCGACAATTTCCACTCCCGCCCATTGCTTGAGAATTTTTTGGGCAATTGCCCCGGCTGCCACTCGTCCAATGGTTTCTCGCGCCGAAGAGCGTCCCCCACCTTGCCAGTTGCGAAAGCCATACTTGGCATCATAAGTGGCATCAGCATGGGAAGGCCGATAGGTGGTTGCCATTTCGCTGTAATCTTGGGGGCGGGTATCTTTATTCGGAACTAAAATCGCGATCGGTGTTCCAGTAGTTTTCCCTTGAAAGACCCCCGAAAGAATTTGACAGGTATCGGTTTCTTTACGAGGTGTTGTAATTTTACTTTGTCCGGGTCGCCGGCGGTCTAACTCCACTTGGATTTCCTCAGCCGACAGCGGAAGTTGCGGGGGACACCCATCAATAACGACACCCACACCTCCACCATGTGATTCGCCAAAGGTACTGATCCGAAAAAGTTGTCCGAAGATGCTACCCATAAAATTTGTGCTGTAATTGTGATGAATAAGGCGATAATAGAGTACCTATTCTACCAAGTTTGACGAGCCCTCAGCGGTCGCGGAACTCTACCACATTCTCTTTGATCACCACATCATAACGACTGAAGAAGTTTTGTCCCAATAACCCTGTGGATAACGCTGGTGAAATCACCACAACCACATCTTTAGCCTCTGCACCTGCAGCATTAATCGAGTTGACTCGTCCGGCAGGAAACTTAACGCCTCTCTGACTCGGTGTATTGGCAACAATTATTCCTTCTTTTTTAATCCCTAATTGCTTAGCAATTTTATCTGGCAATAAAGTGGCACTTGCCCCGGTATCCACCATCATCTCAACGGTGGGTTGATTGTTAAAGCTCACTTCAATAATGGGAATTCCCGCTTGGCGACGTTTAATCGGTGCTCGAAAGACCCCAGGCGTGGTCGCAGTCGCAGTCCGATTTTCACATAAACCGTTGAGATCAACCGGACGACCATTACTGTCAAGCATATAACAGCCTTGGTGTTCTTGAGCCTGACTAGGATAAGGAAAGAAAGAAAGTCCGAGGCAAAAGGTCAGGAGGGTTAATTGTCGCTTCATGCTTCTTTTCGGGATTTAAGTAAACATTGTTCTAATATAGCGGTTTATCTGCTCGATTGTGTCCAAGTTAATAGTAATTTAAATTATTCTTTTCTTTGATCTAGATTTAAAAATAATTATGATTTAATCGATTTTTCGGTCTTATTCCGTCCCCATTGCCGCCCTAAACAAGGAACTGTGCTAAGTATGCCTATCTTGATCTCTTCAGATTACGTGGATGTGAGAAGGGATCTGTTTCATTTGTTCTTGCTGAATGTTTGGGGTTAACAGCTGCCAATACTCTTGAATGACAAACCAATCGCTTTATTCAGTCCGCTGCACAGTTATTTTGGATGAACTGATACGCCCCACTGCAAATTTAATAATTGATTCACAATTATTATTGATCACAACGATCATCATACAGGCGTTCTCAGGCTGTGACTGCCAAAACGGAAAACTGCTCGATGTCCAATCCGAATCACCCAGGGTTGAGTATCGGGTTCACGTTCATAAAAATGTTAGCCCTCTCCCAGCTCAAAACTCATTTTCTGAGATTGAATGAGTCTGCATATTGCCACCATATACTTTGTATAGAGTTAAAGTAACTTCGCTAAATTCAATTCCTTCTAGAGTTTCAAATTCTCTGAGATCAAAGGGGTCTGTACGTGCAAGCGCCCCAGAATCAAGGTCGCGATATCTGACATCATAGTTACCAGCCTTAATATCTTCGATTGTCAATTTTTCGTTAGCACGAATAAAAAACACTCGTACTGGCGCTGGAGGATTCGTGTCTAGAGTAAATAATTTGACAAATACGTCAGAATCATTTTGTGAATTATCTACAATCACGTTTGAATAACCGTCCGTCGCCTGTATCGGATAACCATCAATATAACTAGATGTAGAAGGGAACGGAACACCATTATCAGCTGTAGTTGGACGAACATATTCAGGTTTTGGCGGTAGTGGTGAACTTGTATCAGGTTGTGTAGGCGATCCGACCGGGCTAACTTGATTAGTTTCAGTTGGAACATAAGCAACTGAACCGACAAAAAATAGAGCAGCAACAGCGATTAATATACTCCCTTGTAAATAAAAAGCTCGATTAGGGATTGACCAAACATTTTTCAATCGTTTAATCGGTGTTTTGGTATCTAAAGCAGAAAGGATTTCTTCTACTAAGCTGAGGATTTTTCTTTCATCCTCCTTCTTGATTTTTTTTGCAAAGTCTTGAGCATCTGCTGCAACGGCACGTGCAAGTTCAAATTTATTTTGGGTTGCAAATAACCATGCTTGGTATGTTAACAGACGCGCATTTACTTCATCTGGCTTACTTCCGCCAAAAAGATTTTGGAATATTGTTGACACTGAATAAATTAAGCCCCAGGGCAGTCCCCACCAACCCAGAAGCCAAGTGGTCATTGTGCTTTGTATTGCTTTACTTTCAGCACATTTGGGACAGAAAATTCCCTGAACTGGAGTGCGAATAGTTAAAACAATAAAGCTCGTAACTTGGAAAAATATAATATATCTTGGCTGAGCAGTGACTTTTTTGCAGCAGGAACAAACAATAGGTTCTGGTGCTACTTGGTGGTGGGATGCTGTCTTAGCTTGAGGGATTTGAGCATATAAAGTATCGTATCGCGCACGGGTCTCAGGATTGCTTAAAACTTCATAAGCCTCACTAAGATGCTGAAACTGTCTCACCGCATCAGGTGACGGATTTCGATCAGGATGAAGATCTTTTGCTTTCCGACGAAATGCAGACTTAATTTCAGTAGCCGATGCAGTATCGGGGACACCTAGCAAAGCGTAATATCCCGCTGGATCTTTTCGGTTCACGTTTCTTTAAATCTGTCGAATAAATATTCATGCAAGTCCAATTGGTAGAGTACCCACAGATAGCCTTAAAACTGAAGTCCCATTGATAACTTAGAGGGCTAACGGCTAAGTTGAGCGGCGACTAGATTCTCTTGCTTCATCACCAATATCTCTGATCCGTCCGCTCCAACGTGTTGTTTGACTCAGTTTTTGCTGTGATAAGTCCACAACTTCTCTTCCGCTCTCCGCTTGCTGTTTCTGTAAGTCAGCAAAGATAGCTTTCAAATCATGATTGAATGAGCGAAAATACTCTTCTCGAATTCTGTGGATTTCTTCGACAATTTCATCTCGGTACATAATTAACCTCCAAGTAATTCATAGGGTGTACAAAGAATCGGCAACGTATACCCAAAATCAAGACTAATTTCTGCCAATTTTCGCTGAATTTGGGCATTGGCAATATGTTTGCAATTCCAAGTCAGTAGATAATCCATGTTGTGAATAGTCGCGGCTGCAATATGAACCGCGTCAACATCGGCTTTAGTAGGAAGGCTACTGCGTTCCAAAAACTGCTCTGCCAGATCAAGCACAGACTGATTCAAATCTAGTAAAGCAAAATTCGGGTGCAAGCGGCTTGTTAGACCTCACCGCGACTCTAGCAGTTCTTCAACAGTCAATTCGATGTCACTTGCAATTTGTCGTAGAAGTCTGGGAGAAATATCACGTCCTTTATGAAAGGGAACAGTTGTCCCTCGACCAGCTTCATGGCGAAACTGCTTGTGTGAACCTTTTTGACGAACCTCGACAAAACCTAAATTTTCTAGAATACGTACAACCTCTTGCGGCTTCAAAACGGGAAGGTTACTCATTGCCTAGGGAACCACAATCTGTTGTGTCCCCACAAACTCCGTCTTGAATACTATTTCCTCATCTTCCAGGAGCATTTCAATTACTTCACAAAGATTCTCGTGCAACTCATCCAAAGTTTCGGCTTGGGAGTGCGCTCCAGCAAACCCAGGAACATAACCAACATAGAGGTTAGTCTCAGAATCTCGCTCGACAATTGCAGTGAAGGTTCTCATAAGCTAGTTATTCGACTCGACTAGTCAACTTTTAGTTTTGCCAAGATTTTTAAGCGCTCAAGATAGTTTTTCATGTGTTCAGTACTCTCTGTTGGAACACAGCCATCATTATACAAATAAATTCTATCTTGATGGCGCAAGAGGACTCCCGTTATAGGCGTCAGGCTTAACGGGTAGATGGGGCGTTCAAGCCGGAGCGAAGGTGAGGACGGAATGGGATTCCGCACTCAGCCCCTCATGAATTGCGCCCCAATAAATAAAAGTCCGTTAGGACATCCTTAAATATCTTGATGGCGCTTTATACGGAATCAAGATTATGTTACGCGAGTACTAACTTTCTGCATCAGTGTCAAGTAACTCCAACGTTCCGCTTCACCCGCCGCTAGTAGCCTCTCGGAGTTAACGACAAGACTCGATACAGTCGGTGTGCAACGGGATTGTTAGACTGTGCCAACTTTGCAGAGTTCGACCTGTCCGCCTTCAAAAACCTGCATCATTAGCTGATAACCCTCCATCAGCGACATTCCAACAAGTGGTTCTGAATCAGCTTCGTCTACTAGAATTGTGACCAGTGCCCCATCCCAGACTACAACTGCTTCGTAAACGTCGAAAATACATTCACTACCATCTCCAAGAATTGCTCGTCCTCGCCTTTTCCATGTCAAATTCAGTTGAGTGATTAGGTCTGGAGGCAGAGAAAGCCAGCCGTTAAAGCCTGTATCCACAATCGCATCTTGTGTATAAATTTTGCCATCGGAGTCACAAACTGAAAAATGTGGAATAATCGGTTCAAACTCCGCGTTGACGATTCCGGTAATCATGCGGTTCTCTTGGTGCGTCCGCCGAATCGACGAACATGGCGAGAACCAATGCGGACCATCCAGATTTGAGCGTCTGGGTGACGGGCTTCGAGGCGATCGCAAGCAGCAATTTCGCTTTTGTCAACTTCAAAGTCTCCACTTTCAAGATCAATTGCTACTATCTTGCCGTAATTACCTGCCTCAACTTGGGGGCGGACCTGAGATTCATAAATCTCATCGCCACGGCGAGCATATTCTTCCTTGCTATAGCGGGGTTGTCGTCCTGTCATAATTAGGACTGAGGTTTGAGGATGAACAATAGCAATTCTAGCTGATTTGAGAAGGGTTAAACCTTAATCAAAAAGGGGAGGGTTAAGTAAAGCACCCTAAAATATCGGCGATCGTGCTTTATACAGAATCAAGATTATGTTACGCGAGTACTAACTTTCTGCATCAGTGTCAATTATAGTCATTCCAATTTATTTCCGTACAGCCGAGTTAAAGGTATGTATGTTCTGTACTTGGACCTCATTCATTGTATGGTTCTTATTTGGAATCACTATAACTCGAACGTTCCCCTTCAGCGGCGGCTATTAACCTTTGCTTCTCCATCAAAATCTCCCAACCGTCCGCTGCAAGAGGGTTGTTATGTGCTTTATCTTTCACTTTAACGGGATATACTCAACTGCATTCATCCATTCATCGGATTCCGAGGCTTTGGCAATCAATTCTAAATCTCTGACAAACTGACCAATTGTACCTCCAAGTTGATGACCGAAGATCAGGCCAGAAAACTGCTTTCCTTCTACTTGTCAGGTTTCGGCTAAAACGCGAAATCGAATGTCTTGGGTAAACAGAACTCGATTAAGTTGAGTCACCCTTAATAAAAGCTGATCGTCAGCGAGTTCGTGACACTCATCTTCAAAAGCCGTCAATATATCTACATCTCGACGACGCAATTGATCAGTAATAGCTTGAGGAATGTGAACATCCATATACAAAGCAATAGCCACTTACAGCAGCCCTCTAGCTTTCATTCTGGTGTAAAAAGGTGATCTAGCTACTTGGGTGGTGCTAGTTTGCACTTGCTCCCACTCTTGGATGATTTCTTGGTCGATTTCTTCCTGATGGTCAAAATAGTAGCCCATTGCCGCATGAGCTTCGGCTGGTTTTAAGTAAAGGTGCTGTCGGCATATTTCCTCTACAGACCAACCATAGGCGAGATAATCCATGACAATCTGTGCGACTCGAATACGGGGCAATCGCTGTAATCGTGCAGGCTGATTCTCTGGCTTTTCGATATGTGGATAACTTAGGGCTAGCATATTACTTCATTATTACCTAGCGCAGTTGCCATATTCTTACAGTATAGTCTTTACTGCCACTAGCAAGTAATTTCCCCTCAGGGTTAACGCTGACAAAATTACAGGTTTATTATGTCTCTATAAATCACCTGTTTGTGTTTTATTTTTTACATTCCACAGTTTTATTTTGCCATCATCACCTCCACTCGCAACTGTTTTTCCATATAGCGACGTCGAGTATCCCACTACTCCCTGGTTATCTCAATATTGGCAGGCACAACCAGATCTCTGCCGGGTCGAACAGTAAGATAGCCTAATATACTCGTTTCGATATAGACCGCTTCGCTCATACAGATGGTAAGACTTTTTTCTATTTTAAGCTGTACCGAAGCCGATCTGACTCGAAGCTTAGGTTAGTCTTGCAAAGACTCATGATCTTGAAATTCTGGAGTTTACACTGGAGGGCTTAAAAGGCCTATTTTCACTCCAATAGCCAAGCGAATAAATCTTTGATTGTAAGTTGAAACTCGTTTGCAAATGATGGTATTGGAACAACTTGATCTGGCTCGTCCAATACTTCAGGTTTTTGATTTTGACGATAGACAAACACAGTTTGTTCATCTGGATCGATTAACCACCCCATTTGGGTTTCATATTTCAGGCAATGAAGGATATTCTTTGTTACTTTTGTCTGGCTTTGATCAGGAGATAGAATTTCAATTGTCCAATCTGGCGCAACAGGAAATGTATTAGCTACTGCCCCATTCTGATCGCGGGGAATGCGGCTCCAAAGAAAGACTGCAATATCAGGAACAGTTGAACGGCCACCAAAGGTACAACGTAGCTCAGGAAACGCACGAGCGATACGCTTAGACTTAACTATACCATTGATAGCAGATACGAGTTCTCCTTGGATAACACTGTGTTTACCTTGAGGCATTGGTTTCTGAATAATTTGACCATCAATATATTCGCTCGCCGGCTTCGTTTCTGGTAATTGCAAAAACTCGGTCAAGGTCAGTGTTTTAGATGATGTTTGTAACATTTGGGTTTACCCTTCTATTTGCCAAACTCAGAACTCGCTCTCTATTTTAATGTCGATTAACTCTGCATTTAACGCCCAAATTAGACTTTGACAATAATTGAATTTTATCATTTTCTAACAATGATCGTGCTTTTTGGGTTCTGCGATCGCGCCTTATCTAGACCACTTCGGTATGACTAACGGCATAGTTCAACGGTAATAAGCAAGTTTAGCATCTCCGCCAGGATTTCGATACTGTCGGTTGCAGCGCGGTGTTAGCCTACTTTAAACTTCAATGTAGATGTAAACTTCTTCTCTGTAAAGAGGGGTTAAGTAAACCACTCTAAAATATCGGCGCTCGCGCTTTGTACGGAATCAAGATTATGTTACGCGAGTACTAACTTTCTGCATCAGTGTCAAGTAACTCCAACGGCTAAGTTGAGTGGCGGCTAGTACCCTCTGCATCCTCACCGAGATCTCCTGCCTGTCCGCTCCAACGTATTGTTAGACCGCGCTTCGGAGGCAAGCTGACAACTTCTCTTCCGCCTTCTGCTTGCTTCTTCTGCCAATCTGCAAACATTGCATCCAAATCGTAATTAAAGGATTTAGCGTGTTCTTCGCGGATTTTATGAATTTCATCTAAGATTTCATCTTGCCACATGGCTCAATCTCCTAATAATTCGTAGGGAGTGCAGATTACGGGTAACTGATATCCAAAATCAAGGCCGATCTCCTCAAGCTTCCTCTGAATCTGGGCATTTGCAATATGCTTACAGTTCCAGGTTAACAGGTAATCCAAGCCGTGGACGGTGGCTGCTGCAATGTGAACCGCATCGTCAGAAGCCTTGGGAGGAAGATTGCTCCGCGAAAGAAACTGAGCAGCTAAACTTCGTACAGATTGATTGAGTTCCACTAATGGCAAACCATTAATAATTTCCAGGCGTTTCAGTGCAATTTCTTCATCTCCTCGTGCCACTTCATCTAGGACAACTTGCGAAATAAAGAGTGTGAATGTACTGCTGTGAAGTTCCCACCACTCCTTTGTCACCTCTATATTTGCTGCCAAAATCAAATTCCTTGTCGATCTGGCAGTAAGGTATCCTAGAATACTGGTTTCGATATAAACAGTTTCACTCATGCGTTTCAGTTCGCGATCCTGTTTATTTTAGACTAAGCCATAGCTCGTCTGCCTTTGCGACCATAGATCACAACTGAACTAGCCGATCAGCATACAGATTGCTCAGCACATCACTGTGTAATAAGCCAGCCAGTTTTTTTGGGCAGATTGTCAGGGGAAAAGCGCGATCGCTAACCGAGAAGCATTGGCTCCTTTTGCGCCTTCGTGTACTAGTTGCTATCTAACGGCATAGTTCAACGGCGGCAAGCAAGTTTAGCATCTCCGCTAGGATTTCGATGCCGTCCGTTGCAGCGCGGTGTTAGCCTGCTTTAGACTTAAATGTAGATGTGAACTTCTTCTCTGTATTATGAGCTATAGCGACATCATTACGATTGAACCTGATCAACGTGGAGGGAAGCCTTGTATTCGCCGAATGCGAATTACGGTTTATGACATTCTTGGCTGGCTAGCTGCTGGGATGTCTATTCCTGAAATTGTTGATGACTTCCCCGAACTGACAGAGGCAGATATCAGAGCTTGCTTAGAGTTTGCAGCTGATCGTGAACATCGTTTAGTTGCTTCGGTGAGCGCCGCTTGAGACTACTTTTTGACCAAAATTTGAGCCGAAAACTTGTTACTCGATTGGCTGATATTTTGCTGATTTGAGAAGGGTTAAATCTTAATCAAAAAAGGAGGATTAAGTAAAGCACCCTAAAATATTAGCGATCGCGCTTGATACGGAATCAAGATTATGTTACACGAGTACTAACTTTCTGCATCAGTGTCAAGTAACTCCAACGGCTCAAATCAGCGGCGATAAATAGCTTCAAACTCAACACCGATAGCTCTTAGTCGTCCGCTGCATTTGAATTGTTAGCCTGCGGCTGAGGAGCAGATGCTTGATTTTGCTGCATCACCCTCATCAGGAAACGTAGGGCTTCATTCACTGCATCAGCATTTGGAAACATCTCTGCAACATCTGGTTCTAGACGCACTGTTGTCGAGCCGAAACTCTTTCGCCCTGAACCCAATCTTCTGACTCGTAGGCTTTTCAAGTCATACTCTGTCCGCAAATCATCTTCCATCCTTGATTCATCCCTCCTCATAAGCTTCTCGCTCAGTTCGTGTCACTTCTCTTGCACTGATGAGTCGAATCGAATTTCCTCGTTCGGTATACGACACAATCAAAACTCGTCCTTGGTTCGACTCTCCAACAATGAGATATCGTTCCTCATCTTCAGAGTGGTCTGGATCGTAGAAATCAACATAGAGAGGATCATCAAAAACAGTTTTTGCTTCCTCAAATGAGACTCCATGCTTTGACAGATTGCGCTCTGCCTTGTTTTCATCCCACTCAAACTGCATAAGGCTATTGTATCGCTGTTCACTTAAACTGACTGTAAGCTTTGGTCTGGAAGAGACTTGATAGCACGGCAAAGATCAGCGATCGAAACAATGGCTATCCAAGTATTAGCTCCATGATTGCCAGAAAGAATAAGCTCATGGATGACCTCATCTGCGAAAAATCCAGCCTTATTGGGATCTGCATGGGCGATTTTGTTCAACGCTTCCCTGAGTGGCAAAGGCTCGAAACCAGCTTTCTTGCTATAAGGTGGTCGATAGTTATTTAAGGTAGCAGAGACTTCACTGGTATTGGTAGAGCGATTTAAGGCACCAACAGTTATACGAATAGAAGGAAGGCTACCAAAATCTTGTTCTGAGCGGATTGAAAGGGCTAGCACACGCAATATTTCGATACCTTTTTCAGAAGACTTTTGTAAGATTTTCTCCCTGCTTTGTTGATCTATTCTTGATTTATCCCTCTCCTAAAAAACTCCTTGAACAAGTTAGCGATGTTATTCGTTTGAAGCATTATTTTTACAAAACTGAGAAAAGCTCTATGTTAATTGGATAAAACCCTACATTATATTTTGTGATCAAAGTCATCTTAAAGCAATGGGTGGAAGAGAATGAGTTATGCTGCAACTGCCATTAATATTGTTGTATTATTAACAAATAATTTGTAACTAGGTCGAATATACCGAATTAATAGAGTCAGGATACAGATTGCTCAAAACATCGCTGTGTAATCAACTAGCCGTTTTTTTTGGGCAGATTGTCAGGGGAAAAGCGCGATCGCTAACCGAGAAGCATTGGCTCCTTTTGCGCCTTCGTGTACTAGTTGCTATCTAACGGCATAGTTCAACGGCGGCAAGCAAGTTTAGCATCTCCGCTAGGATTTCGATGCCGTCCGTTGCAGCGCGGTGTTAGCCTGCTTTAGACTTAAATGTAGATGTGAACTTCTTCTCTGTATTATGAGCTATAGCGACATCATTACGATTGAACCTGATCAACGTGGAGGGAAGCCTTGTATTCGCCGAATGCGAATTACGGTTTATGACATTCTTGGCTGGCTAGCTGCTGGGATGTCTATTCCTGAAATTGTTGATGACTTCCCCGAACTGACAGAGGCAGATATCAGAGCTTGCTTAGAGTTTGCAGCTGATCGTGAACATCGTTTAGTTGCTTCGGTGAGCGCCGCTTGAGACTACTTTTTGACCAAAATTTGAGCCGAAAACTTGTTACTCGATTGGCTGATATTTTGCTGATTTGAGAAGGGTTAAATCTTAATCAAGAAGGAGGGTTAAGTAAAGCACCCTAAAATATTAGTGATCGCGCTTTATACGGAATCAAGATTATGTTACGCAAGTACTAACTTTCTATATCAGTGTCAAGTAACTCCAACATTTCATCTTGTTGCTTTATTCGTACATTATTCTGCTTCTTGATATCTTCGAGGTGAGCTACTGTTTTTTCCAAAATCATCACAATATGATCAATTCTGAACACCCATCTCACTATAGCGACTTGGATTATAAAAGGTGCAATTACTATAAAAAAAAGAAAAATGGCTTCCATGTCATTTTGTGTATAAAACCACCAATATATAGCGATCTAATGTTACCAAGGAGAGGCGGCAGATTACCTCGAACTCAGTACCAGCGGCTCTTGTCCGTCCGCTGCGTTGGGGTTGTTATGCCGCATTTACACACAGGGAAGTTATTTTTTAAGTTTAACTTGCTCATTTTCAGGAATAAAAATTCCAAGTGCCTTATGAATTTTGTCAGCTCTTTCGACATTAACCAAAACTAGGTTAGACGCAGATTGAAACACACCGTTAGAAAGACCTATTAAATTGCTTGCAGCATCCACAACTTTCTTTCTCGAAGGTAATCCAAATATTTTGGCGGTGATGGGATAGCACGGTATTAAATACATCTGTGCGTTTAAACGTGAAGATAAGCGCCTCAATTCCTCTGAAACTTCCTTTTCAATTTCGCTTCCGGCTACTCCAGGATTCGCATAAACATTTGCATACTCGATCAATGCAAGAGCGGTATCAGCAACAGTTTTTCTAAAGTCATGAACCGGATCTACAAGCAATTTGATTGCTAACTGCCCCAGCACAAAAGTTATAACACCAGAAAAAACCGTTAGAAGTACTGTCATTGATTTTGGTTAAAGACCCTTGTTATTGTAATTTACATCTCCGTATTTCAACTTCCAGCGCTTTTTGGCTTTGCTGTTCATTCGCATATTTATATTTACAATCGATGTGCAAGTGGCAAGCAATATTCTACTGGCTCGGAGTACAGGCAAGTTGCTATTAGTACAAACAATAAGCATATTGCAAAGTACAATAGCGAAGATTAAGTCCCAAACAATCTGATGTATAGTATTCCAAATGAGATACCAAGAAGCAAAAACCTTGAGTTTTCCAGGGAACTTGCGTTTCTCAATGATTTTTCTTTGGCTTGGAACTTCTTCAAATTGAAGCTCTTTATTCTTTTGAGGCTGTTGAGTAGTCTCAAGCTGATTGGCAATTTCCACCATCACTTTAGCCTTGTTCTCTACCCCTCCAGCAATAGCTAAGGATTGACATATTGAATTAAGAGATGTTTCCATCTCTCCATGTGTAGCTTCTTTGAAAAATTGTTGCTGAAGTAAGAATTCTGTTATGGCTTGTATCGAAGCGTCAAAATATATCTCTGGGAAATTGCTCCTCAGATACTCTAATAAATGACTAAGTTCCTTCTCTTTTCCTTTCTGATATAGATGTGAAAAAACAAATTCACTGCGGACAATCATCCCAAAAGCTTGTGGATTTTTGCTGGAAACACATTCATTGAGAGCGGTAACAAAATCAGAGCTAACCTCATCATCTAACTTTGAATTCTCAATTGCTTGAGTAACCTTAGATTCAATATTTTCTTTCTTTAGTAAAAATTTTGCACCGTTGCTCAAAGGATAAGGAAGGTTTATCGAGTCATTTGATGATTGCCTTCGAAATTCATGTTGAGTGAGAAAATCTACAAGTGCATCTGTTACTAAATGCGGGTATATGCCAGAGAAATTCTCTTCAACGTATTTGATAAACCGATTCCAATCGGAAGTTTTATCTTTCGCATACAAGTGAAATTTAGATATTTCAGATTGACATATCTTTTTAAAGCCCTCGGTATCCTTATTTTTTACGCACTTCTGAAGAGCTTGGATCGTAAGAGAACTAAGGAGCTTGTCATCTGAATCCCCATAACTACTGTTCATATAAATCAACAACCTACCACGAATAGACAGTGCAGAACGTTGTTTCACCATTGCAAGACTTTAAGCTTTTGCCGCAAAACAACGGGAAAAGTCATCCTAAAGAAATGGGTAGAAGAGAATGAGTCATGCTGCAACTGCGGCATAACATTGTTGTATCATTAACAAATAATTTGTGACTATGCCAAATATACTGAATTAATAAAGTCATGATATAGATTGCTCAAAACATCACTGTATAATTAGCCAGCCAGTTTTCTTTGGGCAGATGGTCAGGGTAAAAGCGCGAGTCAGAATCAGGGCATTTATTCTCCTATTCCAAGCTGATTCTCTTTCAACCTTATTTTGGCGGCGCGAAAAAGAGACCCAATGCCGATAATCAAGAATCAGTGTTGCTAAGATCTTCTTAGGAACAGCACAACCGGAAACGCTTCTCTCCCAGATCCATCCTTCCAATTTTCAGGTCCATCCTACGCCACCTCATTCTTAAGTCCACTGTTAACTGTTAACGGTACTGGCTGAGAGAATGGAGAGATTGCTATCGTTAGACAGCAGTAGTGGGCAATCATTGAGATGACGAGGTCTTTTTCCCGAACCCCAAATCCCGAAAACCTAACCCCGGTCTCAATCCAACCCGGGTTGTCATTTCTTTAGCAGGATTGATCAATATTTTTATTGCACTTGTTTTTTATGGTTTCTCTTGCTCGTAAAAATCTCCTGGAA
>CAZAYV010000089.1:0-3906 GCA_964489465.1 uncultured Dactylococcopsis sp.
TTGATCATTGGTACCCTTTTACTTGCGATTAATCATGGCGCTGCGTTAGTACAGGGAAAGATGACCCGTAGTCGTTGGGCGTCTGCGCTTCTAACTTACTTAGTTCCCTATGGCGTGAATATTCATGGACAGGTAGCAGCTAGTCGGAAACGTGATTCTAATTCTTTTGACCAGTGACTAGCTTCCCAGAGAGGGTGACAAGGAAAGGCGGTGAGGGGGAGACAAGGAGAATATTTGATCCCGTGTTCACTGTTCCCGAATGACCAATGACGAATGACCAATGACTAATAACTAATGACCAATGACTAACTTTGCAATTTAGAAAATTTTACAAAGTTTGTTTTCAAAATCTATCTTTTGGCACACAATTCCGTATAAATTGCAAAAGATAGAGGGGAGATCCCTTAGACTCCATAAAATTTATAAATTTTTTTTGACTGACGCGAAGAAGACAATATCCTTGGGAGAACACATGAACATTGTAGTTGTCGGTTTAAGCCATAAAACTGCCCCAGTGGCGGTGCGAGAAAAATTAAGTATTCAAGATCATGCGATTGAAGGCGCGATCGCGCACTTGTGCCAACTGCCTCACATTGAGGAGATTTCGATCCTCAGCACTTGCAATCGTTTAGAAATTTATGCCGTCATCACTGATGCCGAACAAGGGGTTCACGAAATTACCCAGTTCCTTTCCGAACGCAGTGCTTACCCCATTTCTCAACTGCGACGCCATCTGTTTATCCTCCTCCATCAAGATGCCCTGCGTCATCTGATGCGAGTGGCAGCAGGATTAGATAGTTTAGTGTTAGGTGAAGGACAAATTCTGTCTCAGGTGAAACACGCCCACAAATTGGCGCAAAAGCATCAAGGCATTGGCAGATTGCTCGATCGTCTCTTCAAACAAGCCCTCTCGGCTGGCAAACGAGTGCGCAGTAATACGAATTTAGGAACGGGTGCGATGTCCATTAGTTCGGCTGCAGTAGAACTCGCCCAAAGGAAAGTAGATAATTTAGAAAGTTACCACTGCACAATTATTGGTGCGGGAAAAATGGCACGGTTATTAGTGCAGCATCTCATCGCAAAAGGGGCGACCAACATTGCCATTGTTAATCGGTCTCCAAAACGGGCGGCGGATCTGGCCCAACAATTTACTGAGGTGGAACTGCAACTGCATCCCCTTGAAGAAATGATGACGGTAATTAGTGAATCTCACCTCGTCTTTACGAGTACCGCAGCCAGTGAACCAATTTTAGATCGTGCGAAATTAGAACAACATCTCGACCCCGAACGTCGCCTCTTACTGTTTGACATTTCTGTTCCCCTCAACATTGCCAGTGATGTCAAAGAATTAGAACATTTGCATAGTTACAATGTGGACGACTTGAAACAAGTGGTGGCAAAAAATACCGCGAGTCGTCGGCAAATGGCGCAAGAAGCCGAAGCATTGCTAGATGAAGAAGTCGAATCGTTTGAAGTGTGGTGGCGTTCCCTCGAAACCGTTCCTACCATCAGCTGTCTGCGGGAAAAAGTAGAAACCATCCGCGAACAAGAATTAGAAAAAGCCCTCTCTCGTCTCGGAACTGAGTTTGCAGAAAAACATCAAGAAGTAATTGAAGCCCTCACCCGCGGGATTGTCAATAAAATTCTCCACGAACCGATGGTAGAACTCCGGGCACAACAAGATATTGAAATGCGTCGTCGTACTGTGCAGTCTCTGCAACGGTTGTTCAATCTTGATCCCGAAGAACAATACGGTTAAATAACTGGTTGGGATTATGAAGTTGGCGTCCCCTACCGATTTCGGATTACTATTTGGTAGGGGCTTTTTCTTTTCAGAAGGAAAGTTCCCCAAAAAGATTTTTTGCTCGCGCGGTTGACGCCTATGATTCCCAAACAACTGACCCTTTCCAATTTTCTCAGTTATCAACAAGCAACTTTAGACTTTAACGGACTGCATACCGCTTGTATTTGTGGGGCAAATGGTGCGGGAAAATCCTCGCTTCTCGAAGCGATTACTTGGGCATTATGGGGAAAAACTCGCACCGCTTCTGATGAAGATGTGATTAATTCTAGTGCCCAAGAAGTACAGGTAGACTTTCGCTTTCAATGTAATGGGGATACTTATCGCATTTTGCGTCGTCGTCGCCGAGGACAAAGTGCATCTTTAGAACTGCAAGTTCAACACAATCATCAATTTCAATCGTTAACTGCAAAAGGGGTTAAAGCGACACAAAAGCAAATTAATGAGTTACTGAAATTAGACTATGATACCTTCATTAATTCAGCATACTTACGTCAAGGACGCGCCGATGAATTTATGCTGCGTTCTCCCACAGAACGAAAGAAAGTCCTCGCTGAATTATTAAAACTGGATCAATATCAAACGTTATCGGAAGAAGCGAAAGATATTTCCCGAAAATTGAAAGGACAAAGCGAACAGTTAGAACAAAGTTTAGCCCCAACGGAAAAAGAGTTAGCCCAAAAAAAGACCATTGAGGAATCTTTAGCAACCGTTGAAGCCAATTATCAACAGTTACAAGCGACCTACGAAAACGATCAAGCAGAACTGCAAAAGTTACAAACTTTGGATTACCAAAGGCAAGCCAAACAGCAACAAATCGACTGGTATAACCAACAGTACCAAACCTTAGCTGAAGAGTATAAAAAACTCCAACAGCAGCAAGAAAAACTTCAGCAAAATCTCTCTGAACTGACGCAACTGTTAGAGCAAGAATCAGAAATTAATCAAGCCTACCAAACTTATCTTGATCTGCAAAAAGAACAAGAAACGCTCTCCCAAAAATTTCAAACCTACCAAGATTTGAATCAAAGGTATCAACAACTTAAAGAACAGCAACAACAAAAAATTAATGAGTTTAAACTCCAGCAACAACGCCTAGACACTGAATTAGAAAACTTACAAACCCAAGAAGCAGCTGCCCAAAAAATTCTCCAGCAAGCCGATGACATTAACCAAGCAGTAACCAAACTCAATGCAGCCCGTGAACGCCTCAAAGAACTGGATCAACTGCAACAAGAAGTTTCTCCATTAATGCAACGCCGTCAAACGCTACAATTAGAAATTGACCGGGAAGCAGAACGACGAAAAGCCCGTTTAGAACAGATTGAAACGAATCAGCAAGAATTACAGCAAGAATTAGCCCAATTTCCAGCACGAGAAGCGGAATATCATTCCATCCAAGAAAAGTTAGATCAACTCAAGAAAAAGCAGAATTATTCCCAACGTTTGCAAGAAAAACGACAACAGCAACAAGAAGTACAAGCGAGACTACAACAAACGGAAAAAACTTACGAAAAACAGTTAGAAGATTTAGTTAAAAAATTAGAATTATTGCAAAATCCAGAAGCGAGTTGCCCCTTATGTGAACGCCCTCTTGATGAAGAACATAAGCAACGGGTTACGGATAAAACCCAACAAGAGTATCAAGCGATTGAAACCGAAAAAGCAACAATTTGGGAAGATTTAGCGAAATCAAAGCGCGAATTGGATCAATATGTCCAAGAATATGAAGCAATCAGCCAAGAATTAGCCGAATATGATCAGTTAATGTCTCGCAGTGGACAACTAGAATCTTACTTTGATGAGGTGTGCGATCTCCATGAAAAAATCTCAAATTTTAATCGGGAAAAACGAGAAATTCAAGTTGTATTAGAACAACAAACTTATGCCGAAGAGTATCAAGTTGAATTACAAAACTTAGAACAGCGCTTAGCCGAGATAAATTACGATGAGAAAACCCACGCGATCGCGCGAGAAAAAGTGGATAGTTTACGCTACGCTGATCGTAAAGCCGAACAACTGGCAGACGCTAGAAAAGAACTGAAAAAAATTAACCAGCGTCAACCCGAGTTAGAACAATCTCGAAATGAAATCCAAGAAAAAAT
>CAZAYV010000089.1:4006-17974 GCA_964489465.1 uncultured Dactylococcopsis sp.
TTAACCAGCGTCAACCCGAGTTAGAACAATCTCGAAATGAAATCCAAGAAAAAATAGCAGAAACCGAAACCAGTTTTAGGGAAGAACTGCAAAGGATTGAACAAGAAATCGAAGAGTTAGGCTATGCACGATCGCGCCATACTGAAGTAATTCATCGAGTTCAAGAAGCACAAAACAGTCAACTGAAATATCAGCAACTGCAACAAGCCAAGGAAGAGTTTCCGAACAAACAGCAAGAATTAAACGAACTGAATGACCGTCTCCAGAATCGAGAAAAAGAGAAAGCCGACTCTCAGCAGCAACTCGATACTTTAAATGAAGAAATCAAAACGATTAGCGATGTTCGCACTGAAATTAACCAATTAGAACAGAAAACGCAGCAACACCGTCAGCAGCTAGATAGTTATTTATCGGAAAAAGGAAAACTGGAACAACGACTGCATTATCTTGAGGAATTAAAAACCAAATATGAAAACTCTAAAGAACAACTCAAAACCCTCAAGCGGAAAGAAACTGTTTATAAAGAACTCTCGCAAGCCTTTGGTAAAAATGGCATTCAAGCCTTAATGATTGAAAACGTTTTACCGCAACTCGAAGCCCAAACCAATCAAATTCTTAGCCGTTTAACTGGAAACCAATTGCACGTGCAATTCCTCACTCAAAAAGCCGGAAAAGGACGCTCCAAAAAGCAAACTAAACTCATTGATACCCTAGATATTATTATTGCTGATGCTCATGGAACTAGGGCGTATGAAACTTATTCCGGTGGGGAAGGCTTTCGGATTAACTTTGCCATTCGTCTCGCCTTAGCCAAACTGTTAGCGCAACGGGCGGGAACCGCTTTACAATTACTCATTGTAGATGAAGGGTTTGGAACCCAAGATAACCAAGGTTGTGAACGTTTAATTGCAGCTATCAACGCGATCGCGCCTGACTTTTGTTGTATTTTGGCTGTTACCCATATGCCACAATTTAAAGAAGCCTTTCAGCACCGCATTGAAGTAACAAAAACCGATCAAGGCTCACAAATCACTGTTTCTTCATAAATATACAAATACAGTCAGTGTTACCAGCCATGATGAGAGCAATCAAACAGTGGATCAAGCGTTTAGCTCCTCCGATTCTACGACGAAGGAAAAAATATACCCTAGACGACTTACTGACAGGGGTAACCCCAGAAGATTTTGAAGTAGAAATGGATTGGGGTGATCCCGTTGGTAAAGAAATTTGGTAACTGGTAACTGAATCACCTTTTTGTACTCTCCTTTCGAGCAATTGATCAATATTGACCCCTGTGGTGAATCCTCTGTGTCTGGAGTGGTTCAATACTTCTCCAACTTAATTAAATTTTAACTATCCTCAGGTTCAATCCCCAATGAGCGCAACTGAGCCTTAAGACGTTCAGCGCGATCACGCTCTCTTTGGGCCGTTTCTCGCTCTCTTTGAGCTAACTCAGTTCCCCACAATAATAACGCTTCCTGTTCATTCCACCAGCGTAACCAGTAACCGCTACGATTACGGTGTGTTCCTTCCCATACGCCCAAATATAAGTTTAATCCTGCAATCCAATACCGCCCCTTCTCATCAGGTGGTTGTAAGTCATAAACCTGAGACAAGTTTAACTGATAAACTTCTAATTCCCCTGTAGCAATATCAAAAATAACGTAGTGAGGAACTTGCAAAACTTGTTCGTAGAAAAACCATTTTCCAGGGGGATAAGTGGGTTTAATGGAGTATTCGGTTCCCTCGGTTTCGGAGAGAAATTCCATGACAATCGTTGGAATCTCCCCCTCTAATTTTGGGGTGTAGCTTCTTTCAATTGCTTCCCGAGACACCCAAGTTTGCTCCACATAAGCCCAATCGGGAGCTTTGACAACAATTTTGCCATCCACAACAGCGCAGATGCCGTAATTGGTACAAGTAAAGGCAGTTTTCCCCAGATAACCAGCCAGATCTAAACTATCGCTAAGGGCTTCGGCGAGGAGGGGTTGAGCGATATTATCCACAGGATCATCGGGAAGAGTGTAGTCTGGGGGGAGTTTTTCCCATTTTACTTTTATCGGCGCGATCGGGCGACGCATAGGCGTTAATTGAGGGTGATTTCATCCTACTTTTATTCTATTGTTCTTTTTGATTCTTCACAGGGCACACTTAACAATCACCCTCTCAAAGCAAGCATCTTAGCCATTAACATCAAAGCAAATTTTTACCTAAAAATATTTAGCTAATTAGCTAAATTCTGGTATAATTTTAGAGAAAGTAGATAAATGAGGAAAAATGCCTCAAACACAAAGAAAGCCCGTCTATATACAACCTGAACATCATGACATCTTGCGCCGAATTGCTTTTGAACAGAAATGCAATATATCAGATGTTTTAGATGCTATTTTAGAGGAAGCAGAATGGCAAAAAGTGGCTAAAGTCGCTCATACTAAACCCAGAATTAGAGCAAAAGAGCGACAAAATAAATATAAATACTAAAGATAGCATCGTAACACAATGAATAAGAAATTTATTGATTTATTTTCAGGGGCTGGTGGAATGTCCTGCGGATTAGAAATGGCAGGATTTCAATGTTTACTGGGGGTTGATCATGATGCAATAGCCATTGAAACATTCCAAATCAACCATCAAAATGCTAAGACGATTATTGGTGATTTAAGAGAAATTTCTATCGAGAAGATTCAGGAGGCAGTCGGTTATCAAAAAATCGATTTAATTTGTGGAGGGCCGCCGTGTCAAGGATTTTCTACCATTGGTCAAAATAATCATCAAGATCAACGAAACTTTTTATTTTGGGACTTCTTACGCATTATTAAAAGTCTCTGCCCAGATTATGTAATTATGGAAAATGTCACAGGACTTTTATCGAGAAGAAATGAACCAACCCTAAAAGTGATTCTTGATAGTTTTACGAAAATCGGTTACCGCGTTGATATAAAAGTCTTATCAGCACATCATTATGGTGTTCCTGAAAAAAGAAGACGAACGATTTTATTAGCGAATCGCTTTCAAGTCACAAACTTGTATCCTGAAATTTTATTTACTGATTCTGAGGAAGGGGAAGATAACCTCTCCTTACCTCGAACAGTAGATTGGGCATTTAATCATTTAAAAACAGATAATAATCAAATATTGAATCATGATTTAGAAAAAGCTCAAATTACCAATTCCCTAGAAAAAAAACGTTTAAGCTATATCCCAGAAGGAGGAAGTATTCGCTATGAAAAAGACCAAAAGGCTTATTTACCGCCTGAATTATGGTTTGATATTGATTGGGATAAGCTATTAGAAAGACGTTTTCGAGAAGCGAAATTAAGACGGCTTGATCGAGCCGCTTGTGCCGGAACAATTAATACTAGTCGCACAACCTTTTATCATCCGACAGAAGACCGATATCTCACTGCAAGAGAAGCAGCAGCAATTCAATCGTTTCCTGCAAATTATGTTTTTTGTGGAACGGTTACCCAACAATGGCGACAGATTGGAAATGCAGTTCCGCCGCTGATGGCGAAAGCAATTGGTCAAGCCATTTTGCAGTTAGATCAAGAAAAAGAAAACATGGAAAAAGCAATCGATTTCCCGAAAATCGATTCGGTTCGAGCAAATGCTTTTACTTATCGTAAACCGAAAAATGAAACTTCTCAATTGGTTCAATTAGAACTTTTTTAGAATTAAGGTTGTATTGGAGGAAAAATACGATCCTCCTTTTCTTCCAAATCATAAGGGGAAGTTTGTTGCGGTTTCCCCTTAGGTTTTAGGACAGCATAAAAGCCATAGTTATATAAGGGCTGACTGTGGATAGTTTTAGCCCGCAATCGTAATAGCATTTTACACTTAAATTGGGGTGTTCCTAAATTCAGGATATCTTGTTCTAAATGATAGAAACCATAACCTCCAATTTGAATATAGTAACAATTTCTATTGGTGTAGTATTGATAAAGGGCATTAATATCAATTTCGTGTTGATCTTCAAATTGCTGCTGATCTTCTGTTTTTTGGGCTTGAGTAATTGCTTCTTTTCGGATTGTATAGCGATTGGGAATAATTTTTTTATTGTTAATATGATCTAAAATTTTCAAATGTGAATATAGCTGAGTGACGGAATCATGACGACACCAAGACCAAACCCCGTTCTCCCATTTCAACATTTTTTGTCCATAGTCTGCTTTGAGATCAAGTTTGACTTCTAGGAAACTGGCACGTGATTGATGCAAAAAAATCAGATCAGGCTTGCTACTACTTCCACCGCGCTTTGCTTCTGGAGATAACAAATTTTTCTTTTGTAAGATTTCAAAAATTTTTTCTTCGTAACGATCTCCTTTGTTATATCCCATTGCATTTTACTTTTTTTACTCTTTAAAATAGGAGGGTGGGTACTGATCCCCAATAGAATCTAGCGGTTGCAAGTAAAAACAAATTGATCAATAATCTCAAGTTGTTCTGAGACTTTTTTAGTTATGCCACAAGCGACTATCCTTAATCATAAAATATCGCCTTCAAAATCACAATAATTAAGTTGGCGAAATTTCTTAAGATAGCAGACTCTACATAATCTGTGTTCTTCACCGATGCGAACAACCAAGTTTTTTTGAGGAGGAGTTCGCGCCGACTTTTCTACCTTATCCACAGGGAGAGCTTACGAAGCGCGTAAATCGGACACCGAGCCGTAGGAATCACGCTGTTGATTAAGTAAAATCAACCTACTAGAACCGATCATATCTTGTATCAAATTTTTCAGACTTCTCCCGCGATCGCGTTTGAGTTGATGGGAGAAATCCCTCCTTGTGAGTATGAGTTTCGCGCCCAAGAAGTCAAAGCATTCAGCTTTCGCACTGATGGGTTAATGTTTCCACAATCAGATAATCCCAATCATCCAATTATTCTTTTGGAAGCGCAAATAAAACTTGATTTCAATCACTGGTACTGCGACAACTTTCCCGTTGCTTTGGAGAGATTCCCCAAAACATACAAACCCAGATTGAGCAACTGAACCTTGAACAGACCGAATCTTTAGCCGAAGCGCTGCTGGATTTTACTTCCCTTGAAGATTTGCTCACTTGGTTAGAACAGTCGAGTCAAGATTAAAAGCGCGATCGCACTCTACAATCACAGCATGGGAGCCGATTAATACGTCTCAAAGCAAGTAAGGTTTTCTGCTTTAAGTCTCTAGTTGATAACAGCGCCGAGATCAAGTTCTCCTCTTGGGGGTTATCGCGTCATTCTTGGTCTGACCCCATCACGCGATCGCACTGACTTTTCTATATTATTCAGGATGAATTTGATTCGTTTTTCTGATTCGTGAGGTAATCAAGTTTGTCCAGCAATTTCAATCCTTCTTCAGAATTCCCTCTAGCTGCCATTACTTGAAAACGGGTGTGAGCATCAAATTCAGTCAGCGCGATCGTCGAAAGTTCTTCCATAAGCTTATTAACACTGATTCCTCGACTTTGTGCCAAAGCTTTCAAACGTTTTTATCTAGTCTAGTCTTTGTCGAAGATTTAAGGCTTCATCAAACGGATAAAACCCGCTTGCTCAAAATGCCGATCAGACGTAAATGCTTCCGTAATTCCTCTCTGTTGCATCACGACAAAGCTAATACAGTCAGTTAACCCCCAATCTTTATCAAGTCTCGATTCATATAAGGCTAAACCTTGTTCGAGTAATTCTGGATCTAACGCCACGACCAACACAGATTTCAGTCTCTTTAAATTCTTAATCAACTTAGCAGTTTGAGAACGCTGAGAGACACTACATAGAGCATCAGCTACTTCAATTAGAATGAAATCGGTTGTTACCCATAAACGTCTATTGGCTTGCAGAGATTTCTCAACATCCTTCGCCTTTGGATGAAAACTGTCTGATTTATTGAGTAAGGCTAACCAAGCTGCCGTATCGACAAAAACTTCATTCACTAAACTTCTTCCTGCTTCGGTGTTCCATGCAAATAGTGATCATGCTGATAAGAGAGATCAGAAATCCCTGTTTCCACCTTGCACTCTTCCAACAAATTTCCTAAGCTATCCCAGTCCGAAGCCTCTTCATTTGTCTTTTTATTGAATTCTCTGATCAAGTTATAAACTTGCTCTAACTGCTCTTCTGGAACACGCTCTAATTCAGCTTGGATCAACTCTTTGATTGTCATTACTTTACCCTAGTCCTGTTTAATCTACCTTTCCTATAGCGATCCTAATCTGTCTGTAGTTTAGTTGGTGGGGAAGATGAAATCCAACAGTTTAGAGGGGATGACCTGATCCAGTCGCGCACTTTCCCGTTGCTTTGGAGAGCTTCCCCCAAACATACAAACCCAGATTGAGCAACTAAACCTTGAACAGACCGAATCTTTAGCCGAAGCGCTCCTAGATTTTACTTCCCTTGAAGATTTGCTCACTTGGTTAGAACAGTCGAGTCAAGATTAAAAGCGCGATCGCGCTCTACAATCACAGATAAGCAGGGCCGAGATCAATTTTTTACTTGGGATTGATCGCGTTCAAGAGGGCAAAAAACAACCGCTTAATTAGAGAGGAATTGCTTAGCTAAAGAAAGAGCATCGGCAATATCGACATCTTCGTCTCCATCTGTATCAAGAAAACTCTGGAGAACCGAATTATTGACTGACCCTGGATTCTTAACTTTTGTCGCCCCTGTTTGCAATAAATTGAGAACGACAGGAATTAGACTCGGCAACATTGATTCAATCACTTCTCTGTTGAGTCCAGTTGACTTCGCAGCTTCTTCTGCCATCTCTTGTTGTTTTTGAGGAGTCATTACAGCATTAACTGCCTCGGCATTTGGCGAGGTTCCGCCATACTTTTCGATAACAGCTTCTGCTTCTTCCATTCCTTGGGATTGCTGTTTTTCTTTTAAAGCAGATCTCACGTATTTGCCAACAATTGAAGTAAGCGCTTGACTCTTTTGATCATTGACATTTCCGACTTGAGAAAACTGTTCTATCACACCAATAATTTGTGATATTTGCGTCGAATTCGCTTGTTTATCGGGCTCATTGATGGCATTAAGCACTTCCTCAAATAAACTCATCTGTTCCTTCTGTGTAAATTGACTCTGATCAAGCTGTTAATGATTGTTTAGTAGCGATTCATATTTCGCCAATCTAATTGTACTCGGTGATTTTTTCTAATTTATTGATTCAGTAACTACTGCATTAAATTGAATTTAATCACACAATTTTTAATTGAGTCCTGGGTAAAAGCAAAAATTAAGACAAGACAAAATCCACATCATTAGTTCCTTGAGTTTCTCCTTGACCCGATTCTAGTTTTTGTCCATTAACTTCTACTGCAAAAGGAGTGTCTGAGAGTTGCAAATTGTAGTCAGTTTTTTCGCGAGTGTAACCCACACTAGCAATCATATCTCGTCCTTCGTCAGTATATTGAAACACTAACATCTGGTTTTTTTGTTGTTTATTATCTCTTGCCCAAATCACCATGTAACTCTCTTCTTGATACTCAAAAATTTTTGGGGGACGGTTGGGAATATAACGACCTGGATCACCAAAACTAGTATCAAGAAAGTCTTGAACTGAATCAACTTTGACGACGGCATAAGCAACTTCTTCTTTGGGAGAAGAAATTTCTTGATCTCCTTCAGATTCATCAATCACCTTTTCGTCTTCTCGATTGCGAAAATAATCTACTGCAGCTTTAGTTCCGACTGCGCCTAATGCAGTGAGACCAGCTCCTGCTAATAATTTATGAATTTTTTTCATCGGAATCTCTCTATTTTTTTTTGAATTTTTTTTGCCGACAATGACAATCCTCTACTTATAATTGCATAGAATTACATAGAATTGAGTATTTTTTTGTAAAGCAATGATTAAACTTTAAGTTCAAAGGGGTGATCAAATAACTGGACTTAGACAAAAAAACAACAAGAAAACCGCCTCAAACCCAGCTATGGCAATGAATTTACACCAACTCCCTAAAAATCGCTGAAACCCAGCTATGTAGCACTACTCATTCAGGTTAGGACAAATGAAAATCCACAAACCAACTCATGGCTTACCTTTACCCTTTCCCCTTTTTCCTTTCCCCAGCGCGTAGCGCTATATCCAGAAAACTGCTCAATCGAAGTCAAACAAATACTGTGTAAGGGTTTGATACTGTTTTTGCCTCACGATTGTTTAAGTCCCGCTATTGCAATGCTTTAGTAATCGGATAGGTGAAAAAGAGTTGGCGAGTGATCTGTAACTCTGTTGCCATGCCGGGTTTGTAAGTTTGCGTTTCATTTAAGAAGGAAAAAGTTTTCATTGAACAACCCGGTAAGGCAAGGGAATAAAACGGTTCCGAAACCGCAGGAATATCAAGGGTTGCTCCGATTGAGTCAGCAATGGCTTGGGCTCGATTTTGGGCATTTTTCACTGCTGCTTGATAGGTTTCTTGCTCTAGCCCAGTGCAGTTGTCTAACTCGAACTGTACCTCAGCTGTTTTCAAACTCAGGCGCTCGCTCTGTTTTTCTACAGCCCGAATGATGTTCATAATTCCAATCACTTGAATCGTTTGATTCTCGCTGGGTTTTGGGTAAAACAATTAAGCGAGTTGACGATCGCGCTCTAAAGGCGATCGCGCCCCCTTTCATGACAATTTCCGGTTTGACGCCGAAACAACTGGGTTTCCACAAGCACAAGTCCGCCAGTTTTCCTTCTTCAATGGAACCCACTTCATGGCTAATGCCGTGCATAATCGCAGAGTTAATGGTGTATTTGGCAACGTAGCGTTTGGCGCGGAAGTTATCGTGAGTTTCGCTGCTATTTTCCGGAGAAGGCAGTAAGCCTCGCTGCACTTTCATTTTGTGGGCGGTTTGCCAAGTGCGAATGATCGTTTCTCCGACCCGCTGGGAATCGCCCGCTGAATGTGCTTGCCTACTCACGACAACAAAAATCAACTTCAGTGTCCTGATGAGAAAAATCTTAGACTGAAGTGATTAAAATACATTTACAAGTTTTTTGTAATATATATTATTAAAGTTTTATTAGATTTATATCAAATAGAATTGATTTAAATCACTTTACAGATTTATTTATCGTTGGTAGCCTTGAGGAAGTAAATTGATGTAAATCACTTTTTTAGTTTATATTTTTCACTTAATTTGCTAAGTGAATTTACCATAGTGAGGTAATTTGTTTATGGCTAGAAGAGCAAACCGGAAATTTCCTTCTCTCAGTTTTTTTCAACTTTTCCTATTACTCTGTCTCGTTGTGCTGACTAATGCTTGTAGTGGCAACGGTTCGAGTAATGGCGACGATGACAACGATGATTCTCCTGAGGTGGAGGAATGTCCAACTGACGAAGAGCGTTGTCAAGAAAGAGAGAACCTTTAGTCTCACTTCATTGTTGTTTTTGTTCTTTAGTAATTTATGAAGTTAGGAGTGATTAATCATGAGTACAAATCAAAATCCACAGGATCTCGGCACAGGCTTTTTCTTTGAACTAGAGGGTACGCTGAATCAAGACAATCCTTCAGATACTTATCTTCTCACCTCCCCAGATAAAGATGCGGATGCGGGTTTACTAGGAGATGTAGAAGATTCTATTCTAGAAAGTCTAGACTTGTTTGATGATATCTTTACTGAAAGAACCGTACTTGATGGAACGGTCGAAATTTCTTACGGTATCGATAAAAATGGGGACCAACAGTTTCAACAGGAAGAAGTAATTGGAAGTGGAGTTATAGAAAGTAACGATCGTGTAAGTGTCGCTGATATAGCAGACGATTTGGGAATTGATTTCCTAGAGAATCCTGGTAGTCTCTTTGTACAACCAGGAGATGACTATTTCCTACAATTAGAGACACAAAATCCTAATCTTGTTAACGACTATGAGATAGATGTTGATAGTGACCGTGGTCTAGTCGAAGAAATTTCTACGGATGACTCTTTCTACTGTTGCGATGGCAATGAAGATGAAAAGTATTATTTCGATGACATTGATGAAATATTAGGTCAACCAATCGCTGCTGGTAATTTCGGATTAAATCTCGGAGATACGGTAGAGGTAGGTGTAGTGTCAAATGACTTTAATCCTGTTATTTTTCTGCTGAATAATGAAACCGGTGAAGTTATTGATTCTGCGACACCATCACAGGAACAGGAAATAGGTGACATAACATATCAAGTCACTTTCCTTGACTTTGACATTCAAGACGGTATTTCTTACGGACTCTCTGTTGAAACAGAGACCCCTGGAGAAACTGGGGATTACGCTATCGTAGCAGACGCTTAGCTTCGCATTCCACCCAATATTGAGGTAAGGCCGTTTCATAATTGAAGTAAATGGTAGGGTGGGGATTATCCACCTTACTAAGACAAAGTTAACTCATGTTCTCAAAAATCTCATTGTTGGATCGCTACCTTTTCAAACAATTAATCTTTCCTCTAATTTTTTTTAGCAGTTTATACAACTTTGGGAGAAGTGGTTGGTCTTACGTTTGAGCAAGTTAAGTTTGTCACTCGTGATAGTTTACCCTTTTCGGTTGCTGCTTATGTACACTTATTTAAGTTACCCGCTTTTATTACCTTAGGGTTACCTTTTACTCTTTTATCCGCAGCGCTGTTTACCTACAGTAACCTTTCCGCTAAGAATGAAATTCTTGCTCTACGTAGTCTGGGCGTTCACTCATTTAGAATCGTTAGTCCCGTTATTTTTATTAGTTTGGTAATAGCAGGAATGATGTTTATTTTCCAAGAAGTCATTGTCCCTCCTGCTAATTACAAAGCAGCGATGCTTCTAGAAAAAGAATGGAATGTCGAGCGAGCCCAGTTAGCTAAATATAATAATCGGAACTTAATTTATCAACAATATCAAACGGAGAAATCTCAATCTAATTTGCAGTTTTTATTTTTTGCTGATCGATTTGACGGTCAGCAAATGCAGGAAGTTTATTTACTCAAATATCATCATCAAAACTTACAAGAAATTATCGTTTCTCAACAAGCAGAATGGAATGAAGATCAGCAGGTATGGCAACTGTTAAAGGGATGTCAATATCTGATTAATTCCCAAGACTTATATGAACAAGTTAAGTGCTTTGACAAGTTGCCTCTTCAGTTCACCAAAAAAATTCTTGACTATGCCAACTTTTATCGAGATCATAGAGAGATGAATCTTCTTGAGCTCTATCAACAATTGGGCATTATTAAACCTACGGGGCAAATTAAAAAAATTAAAAAGTTAAAAATTAGTATTCAAGAAAGATACGCTTTACCTTTATCTTGCTGTATGTTTGCTTTTTTAGGTTCTTCTATTGGTATTACTACAGACGTCAGACGGAAATCAAATAGCTTAGGAATCGCTCTTATAATTGTTTCGGCTTATTATTTACTCCAGTTTCTTCTTAAATATTTAAGTGCATGGAGTATGATCCCTATCGTTTTGAGTGTTTGGATGCCGAACTTAGTAGGATTGATTTTCGGGGGGTATTACCTGATACGAAAGACTTAGTCTGAACAACTAGAGGTTGCAATCTTTGTTAAGAGTAATTGGGAAATGTTACCCCCCGAGATCAGCAGGAATCACTGAATCAGTCACAATTGGCGAGTGGAGTTTGGGAGAAGAGGCAAAGGTGAGAGGGAGATTTTTCACAACCAGGGGGAAACCATTACTAAACGCCTCATCTCAACAGCGTTTGCTACTTTTTTGAGCCAGCCCAAGTTAATTCCCTAGGAAGCTTTAAAACAGAAAATACCGCTGCGCCATCGGTAAAGTCGTGGCGGGTTCACAGGTTAAAAGTTCCCCATCCGCCCGCACTTCGTAAGTTTCTGGATCTACTTCAATATTAGGAAGGGCAGCGTTGAGTTTCATCTCAGCTTTCCCAATCTGGCGGGTATTACGAACAGGCACTAAAGTTTTTTCTAACCCCAGTTGTTGTCCAAGGTTGGCTTCCATTCCCGCTTGGGAGACAAAGGTGAGAGAGGTACTAGCGATCGCGCGTCCATAACTAGCAAACATAGGACGCATTTCGATGGGTTGTGGAGTGGGAATACTGGCGTTGGCATCTCCCATTTGCGCATACGCGATCGCGCCCCCTTTCATGACAATTTCCGGTTTGACGCCGAAACAACTGGGTTTCCACAAGCACAAGTCCGCCAGTTTTCCTTCTTCAATGGAACCCACTTCATGGCTAATGCCGTGCATAATCGCAGAGTTAATGGTGTATTTGGCAACGTAGCGTTTGGCGCGGAAGTTATCGTGAGTTTCGCTGCTATTTTCCGGAGAAGGCAGTAAGCCTCGCTGCACTTTCATTTTGTGGGCGGTTTGCCAAGTGCGAATGATCGTTTCTCCGACCCGCCCCATTGCTTGGGAATCCGACGCGATCGCGCTAAATGCGCCCAAATCATGCAAAATATCTTCTGCGGCAATGGTTTCTCGACGAATCCGCGATTCGGCAAAGGCGACATCTTCCGGGATATTGCGGTCTAAATGGTGACACACCATCAGCATATCCAGATGTTCTTCTAAGGTATTCGTGGTGTAAGGGCGGGTGGGATTCGTAGAAGAGGGGAGAACATTTTTCTGACCGCAAACTTTGATAATATCCGGGGCGTGACCGCCACCGGCGCCTTCCGTGTGGTAGGTGTGGATGGCGCGATTTTTGAAGGCGTTGATGGTGTCTTCCACAAACCCCGCTTCGTTGAGCGTATCGGTGTGGATGGCAACTTGGATATCATAGCGATCGGCTACTGAGAGACAGGTATCAATCGTAGCAGGTGTCGTTCCCCAGTCTTCGTGGAGTTTTAAGCCCATTGCCCCGGCGATGACCTGTTCTTCAATTCCTTGGGGTTGCGAACTATTGCCTTTGCCAAAAAAGCCTAAATTCACTGGGAAGGCTTCTGCGGCTTGCAGCATCCAGTGGAGATTCCATGATCCCGGCGTACAGGTAGTGGCATTGGTTCCTGTAGCGGGACCGGTTCCGCCGCCAAACATCGTGGTAATGCCAGACGCGATCGCGGTTTCAATCAGTTGTGGACAGATAAAGTGGATATGGCTATCAATTCCTCCAGCGGTCAAGATCATCCCTTCCCCCGCCACCGCTTCGGTACTGGGACCAATAATAATATCGACATTATCTTGAATATAGGGATTGCCTGCTTTGCCAATCTTGAAGATGCGACCGTCTTTAATCCCAACATCCGCTTTTACAATTCCCCACCAATCTAGGATCAGAGCATTGGTAATCACCACATCCACTGCGCCCTCCGCACGAGAAATTGGGGATTGTCCCATGCCATCGCGGATCACTTTGCCACCGCCAAATTTTACCTCTTCGCCATAAGTGGTGAAATCTTGTTCCACTTCAATGAATAATTCTGTATCTGCCAAACGCACGCGATCGCCTGTTGTGGGACCAAAAGTTTCGGCGTAGGCTTGCCGTTCCATGCGATAACTCATAATTGAATGGGTTCTTGAATCTCCAATCAAATTTTAAGGGAAGTGCGGCAAAAAAGAGCTTTCTGGAGTGTAATTAGATATGAGTGGGTTTTAACCCATGACTCAATTAAATAGAGTCAGGATCAATTCCCAGTTCCCGTAGCCTTTCCGCGTAGCGTTGTACTCGTTCCTCTGGGGTTAATAATCGCTCTCCCTTGTGATCATACCAATATAGCCATTCCCGCGTTATTCCCTGATAAGTTCCAATCTCTTTTCCAATGCCCAATCCAATTTCTTCTAACCAAATTGGAGACTGATTTCCTAGTAAAACATATTCCTGATTGTTTAAGATATAAACTTCTAAAGCAGGCTTTCTTTTTCGTTGTGGGTTATAAACAACATAATATTGAATCCCGATTTCTTGATAGATTTCTTTCTGTTTTGTGTATTCCTGATTAGAAGTTTTGGAAATCACTTCTAAGACTACAATGGGAACCGCTTCTTCTTCCCACAACACATAACTGAGGCTTGACGCTCCAACATCTAAAGAAGTTGGATTCTTAATTCATCGAGACACCTTACA
>CAZAYV010000090.1:0-17883 GCA_964489465.1 uncultured Dactylococcopsis sp.
GTTCTGGCTTTGTTGTTGCTGTAAGGTGGTTGTCATTGTAGGTATGATTCCGTTTACTTTAAGTAATGAAATATGAAATTACAAGGTTCAAAAAAACCTTTCCCCTAGGTTACTCCTTTTCTTAAGTAGTTGTCAAGTTTTGTTAAGCCATATCATATATTTTCACAACTCTCATCTTTCAAGCACGATGTTCTTTTCGAGAACCGACTTGCGCGATCGCGCTCTCATTTAATCTATTACCGAGAAAGATAGCGAAGTGCTTGATCAATCTATGATAGTTACCCTTGTCTTTAAACTAAGACAAAACTAGAAAAATCAAAAAATTGCTGAAAGTTTCGACGATTCGGAAGGGACAGCCTGGAACGACTAAGAATTCAGATTTTTTTCTGAAAAAAACTAATAGTACAAGCTAAAATCAGGAAAACCGAGCGTCATGGCAGAGTATTTCACTGATGGCAGTTCATCGCATTCGCGTTGCCAAGAAGCAAGCAAATCTCGTCAAAGCCCTAACGATGGGGGAAGAAACAAAAGGAACCTTTGAAACCTATGCTGATGTCATTCTATTTGCTGCTGCTTATGGCGGAAACTATCAGCGCTATATTCCCATTACAAGCGGCATCAGTCAAGACCCAGCACCCATTAGCTTAGAAATCTTTCTTTCCCGGGGATATGAATGGGCACTGAAATTGATCGCGATCGCGTACACTCAAGATAAAGCTCTGCTTTCTCCTTACGATGTCCAAGCACAAGCGCAACGGATCAGGTTAATTGAGGGGTTAGCCAATGGGGGGTTAGAGTTATTAGAAGATGAATTACGTGGTGCAGTAGATTACAGTGATCGGTTATTGTTAATCTTAAATCAAGAACGTTTTCCAACTGCCCAACCACCACCCGATTTTGATCTCACTCATTTTTTGCCAAAATAAATGTAACAGAAACACTCTTTTTTTGTGACTGTGAAACACACTTTTTTGCTTGAACCCGGACGATGGACTCTGGAAGGGTTATGGTGCGAGGCCAATCTCACGCCCCTTTCAATTAAGGGAACAGTAATGATCTCCTGGAATCAACCCAACTGGTTTTGTTGGCATCAACAACTGAAATTCCCTAACACCAAACAAATATCTGAGCAAAATCATTTATCAAAGCAGTGTGAACTCACTTTTGTTTATCAGGGATATCTAGCTTTTCCACAAAATCAATATACGTTTGTCCTCAAGCATAATATTTTGGGCAACTTAGAAGGCAATGGCTGGATTAATTCCACTTGGATTATACAACGCTATTGGGTGCTCAATGACCGAAAGCGTCGCCAAGGCTTTGAAACACTCTATCAAGAAAGTACAGGGTCTTATCGCCTTTGTAGTTGTCTCACTTATGGACATCAGATCATGAGTACACTTGAAGCAACACTAGTTCGCTCTTCTACCTAAAACAATTAGGATTACTGGATAAGATCAAAAGACAATTGATAAAAAATTAGTGATTAAGACATGATCATGATGGCGAAAAAGAGAATTAAAATTAGGCAAGAGTGATCTATAAAAAATCAGGAAGGATATTTCGCTCTCTTGATTTCAATCATTGTCTTCATCTTCCAAGTTTTCTTGTTCTTCATCTGCATGTTATCTCTGAAAAATGACTGAAGACCGTAACGAGGGTCGTTTACTCGCAAACCGTTATCGCATAATCGAGTTGGTTGGAAAAGGCGCGATGGGTCAAGTTTATCGTGCTGAAGATATTGTCTTAGGAGGCTTGACGGTTGCTGTCAAGTTTGTTGCCCAAGCCGTCCTTAATGAAAAACGACGCACTCGCTTTGAACAGGAAGCAAAAATCTGCGCTTTACTCGGAGAACGAAGTATTCACATTGTCCAAGTTCGAGACTATGGCGTTGATGAATATGATGTTCCCTTTTATGCGATGGAATTTTTACAGGGAAAAGGACTCAATGAACTAATTAAACATCGTCCGCTTTCTCTAGAACGTTTCTTACGTTTAAGTCGACAAATTTGTCTAGGACTACAGTGCGCCCATAAAGGCATTTTCTTCAAAGGAGAATTGTGTCCGATTATTCACCGCGATATCAAGCCCAGCAATATCTTAGTGATTCAAGACACTACTCTGGGAGAAATGGTGAAAATTCTTGATTTTGGGATTGCAAAACTGATTCAAGCTAGTGGTGATCAAACTCACTCTTTCCAAGGCACCCTTGCTTATTGTTCTCCAGAACAAATGGAAGGAAAAGAGCTGGATCATCGTTCGGATATCTATAGCTTGGGAGTAATGATGTATGAAATGATTAGTGGGGAAATGCCCATTCTTCCTGAAAATAATTCCTTTGGGGCTTGGTATCAAGCGCATCGTTACTTCTTGCCTGAACCATTCCGCGATGATCTCAACCTTCCCGAGTCCCTACAAAATTTAATTGATCGATGCTTAGCCAAAGAGCCAGAAAATCGTCCGCAAGAAATGGATGAAGTCTTACAAGACTTAACGGCGATTGAAGAAGAGATTGCAAAAAGTAAATCTCTTTCTAATCATGCAACCGCTAACGCTACTGATTACGCGAAGACCCATCCTGCTCAAACGACAACAGCAACTGATGAGAATTATTATTTGCATGCCGCTTGGCCTGCAGATAAACCGCGGCAAAAAATTGTATTTCCTCGTTTAATTAATTCAGATCAGAGTGTATTTCCCTCTTTATGGGTCATGTTAGACAAACAGGATATTGAAAAACGCTTGTTAAGTACGCGATACAATCAATTTTTATTTATTATGTCTCCTCATCCCATGGTGCTCTGGATTACTGCGTTGTATAATCCAGACTACGGAACGCGTTGGTTACCTTGTTATTTGGATTTGAAAACAAGTAGTGGACAACGCACGGCTCGCGCTTTAGGGGAATTAGGATATTATCGCATCTTATTTTTTGCCCTCGAGTCCACTGGTACCTGTCAACATGTTCTGACTGCCACGATTGCAGGAGCACAACGTCAAAAACTCCAGGACTGGGCACAATCGAGTCAAGCTTGGGAATCTCACGCGAGTCCTCAAATGAGTAAGCAACTCCTCCGACGAGAATTTGAAAATATCAAGCCCAAGATTCAGTTTAAGTTAGAGTCTATGGGAACCGATGCACCGAGCAATGTTTCCGGGCTCTAGAAGAGGTTCACTCAGCGTTTATGATCGCGCTTGGGAGAAAAAGAGAACTGGATACCAACTGCTACGGAGGATTTCATTAGCTAAACTTTGTACCGTCCACTGTAATAAACCCCCCCGATCATCGGAACCAACTGCGATCGCGCTAACATCTTCCCTTAAAACCCCATTCAAAATTTCTAAGGTGGGATTGCCCATTCGCACCTGGGTACTCACTTTTAAGCCGATACTTTCTAAATCTTCTTTCACTTCGGCAATTCGTTTTTCTGCTTCTTGCCTTCTATTTTCAATTGTTTGGTGTGGGAGACGTCCTGCTTCACTGATGACCCACAAGAGGATACATTCTTCTAAGGTGGAAGTGCCATCATCTTGAAGGTATTTTTTGATCTGTTGCACTAAATATTGAGCGGCTTCGCTATCGTTGTAGGGAATCAGCAGCGACCGCCACAAATGTTGACAGCGTAGATTTAATTCTTCTTTGGTGTAAACAGAAATGTGATTAGGGCGGAAAATCATCAGCGGCGCTGACGTTGCCCGTGCTAAGCTCAGGCTAGTACTACCAAAAACTTTTTCTTGTAAAAAGCTCCGAATCGGTGTTCCCGCTAGAACAATTTCAATCTCTTCTTGCTCAACAATCCGGGGAATCGTATCACTAGGCTTTCCGTTGGGAACTTCTACTTTAACTTCTACGCCTTCTGGAACGTTTTCTAGCGCAATTTCTAGTCGCTTCTTCGCTGCTGCTACTTTTTCTTCGTCAACGTGGGGAATCTCTCCTTCTTCCCAATAAGGAACACTATGCAGAAAGACAATATAATTCAAACCTGAAGCACTGAGGCTCGGCACAAACGAAGCAAACCGATCTAAGCCGTCAGTAAAATCTGTGCAAATGAGACAACGCTTAAACATGAGTTAGAGAAGGTTTTGACTAAATTCTAGACAAGATGCTGAAAAATTATCCTAACTCTACCATAGACCCGGTTGTCCTTAGTTATCTTCAATCTCTTAATAAATTTTACCCCCATTGACCCGTGTTAGGAACTGAAACGCCCCATATTCCCCAGCTTGTTCAAAGCGGATGAACGAAGCAAGAGAGAGAGGTCGCTCAGCTTAGGTGAGCGGCTTGCTCAGACTATGCTGAGTAGCCTTGGTCAATTCCCCATTCATGTTTGAGGAATTCTTTATACATATTCTCTCGCGCCAACATTTGCTCATAGAGCTTCACTAAAAACTCTTGGGCTTGCTCTCGGCTCATTTGCTGGACTTGCGTTTCAAAGGAACGAACATTGAATTCTTGCTCTAAGGATAGTTCCATGGTTGACCTCACTATATAAGTTGAACAGGTAAGTCAATTACTTTGTTAACAATTATAAAAAAGACTTGACATTTTTTACCATCTTTCCCAAGAAAGAGTTTTTGAGAGAAAGATTTGGGTTCTGGCTAATATAGCGAATGACACTCGGTAAAAATTGTTCAGAGTGAACCAAGTAAAGAACTTAACTTTTTTTTCCGAAATAAAATCCCAAAGCAGCAGCAATTAAAATCCCTTGTATTGCGATTAAAAGGGTTAACTCTTCTTGGCGTTGTTCGAGAGGGAGGGCTAAGGTGATGGTAAGGAACGAGCCAATCAAGCTTAATCCGTAGGTGATAACCAGTAAAATCAAAACTGAATTCATAATGTTTGTACGAGGAAATTAATGACCGTTCATCAGCAATCACAATCCATTTCAGAACAAAATGCTGAGGTGAAAAATGACTATACTCCTATATTAAAAAGTTTAATGGAACAAGTTAGAATTCCTAATTTTAAACAGTTGAGTCAACAAGCGGGGGTTTCGCAAAAACAAATTCTCAGTTTACGTCGAGGAAAGGTGAAGTCGATGCGGGTGGGAGTATTGCTAGCATTGGGGTCAGTTTTGGGAGTTAGTGTAGATGAGTTGATTACTTTATTCTCTGGAAAAATGGTCTTGCCAGAACCTTCGTCGCGAGAACAGTTTCAACGGGAAAGTTTGCAGACGATTGAGTCTTGGCTATTGCAATGGCCAACCGCCGTTAGCGCGATCGCGCAAAACCCTGATTTACCCGCACAACGGATTATTAAATTACTTAATCCCTTAGAAAAGTTACTTCAATCATGGGGCGTCACTAGAATTGGACAAGTGGGGGAGGAAGTCTCTTATAATCCTCAACAGCACCAACTATTATCCGGAAATGTCCAACCGGAAACAACAGTGCGGGTGCGCTACGTTGGCTACCGACATGGCAACAAACTTCTGTATCGCGCCAAAGTCGAACCCATAGATTAGTTACAATAAAAAGCATAAATTTTGGGCATAATGGAGAGGAGAAAGCAAAATGCCAGTTGCTGTGGGTGTTATTCAAACGGATGGGTTTCCAGCGGTATTAGCTGCTGCCGATGCAATGGTGAAAGCAGCATCAGTGACCCTAGTGTCTTTTGATAAAGCGGAACGGGCTCAGTTTTTTGTGGCGGTACGAGGCCCGGTTTCGGAAGTGGAACGTTCTATGGAAGCGGGCATTGCTGCAGCAGAAGATAGCTATAACGGAACTGTAATCACCCATTACATGATTCCCAATCCGCCGGATAATGTCGAAACCGTGATGCCGATTGCGTATAGCGACGAAGTTGAGCCTTTTCGAGTGTAGAATTATCGTGGCATTGTATAAAAAACCAATTATAAAAATTAAGGAGAAACGTGAATGTCTCTAGATGCAGTGGGTAGCCTCGAAACGAAGGGATTTCCGGGAGTTTTAGCCGCCGCCGATGCCATGGTGAAAACGGGAAGAGTTACGCTTGTTGGTTATATTCGCGCCGGGAGTGCCCGGTTTACCGTTATTATTCGCGGGGATGTCTCGGAAGTGAAAACCGCAATGGATGCAGGAATTCATGCTGTGGATAAAGCTTATGGTGCAACATTAGAAACTTGGGTGATTATTCCTCGTCCTCACGAAAATGTGGAATGCGTCTTACCAATTGCCTATAACGAGAACGTTGAACGATTCCGGGAAACAACGGAACGCCCGCTCATTGGTTCGTCTCAAAATCGCAGCTAAATTCTTGTTGGTCATTTGTTCTTTGTTTTTGTTAATAACTAATGACCAATGACGAATAACGAATAACCTGATGAAAATTATCTTTTTTGGGACGCCTCATTTTGCTGTTCCCACTTTGGAAGCTTTACTGCAGCATCCAGACATTGCAGTTGCTGCTGTTGTTACGCAACCGGATAAACCGAAAGGGAGAGGGAAAAAACTGATTCCTTCTCCGGTAAAAGAGGTGGCAATGGCAAATCATCTGGATGTTTTACAACCCAAGCGGGTGAAAAAAGACCAGACTGCCTTACAGCAGTTACGCGATTTGAAGGCAGATGCGTTTATTGTGGCTGCTTATGGACAAATTTTATCGCCGGAAATTCTAGCAATGCCCCGTTTGGGTTGTATTAATGTTCATGGGTCGATTTTACCCCAATATCGCGGTGCTGCCCCCATCCAATGGAGTCTATGTAACGGTGAAACAGAAGTGGGAGTGACCACCATGTTAATGGATGCGGGCATGGATACCGGGGCAATGTTAGAAACAGCAACCACCCCTGTCGCTTTGCTAGATAATGCCGAAACCGTGGGGGAACGATTAGCTAAGATTGGGGGTGACTTATTGGTGCAGACGCTATTGCGTTGGGAAAACGGGGAAATTGAAGCGACCCCGCAAAATGAAAGTGCAGCGACTTATGCCCCCCTGATTCAAAAAAGCGATTATGAATTGAATTGGTCAAAAAGCGCGATCGCGCTGCATAATCAAATCCGAGGCTTTTATCCCAACTGTACGACTACCCTGCGCGGAGATCCCCTAAAAATTCTAGAAACGGTTCCCTTGGGAGAAGCGTATTGGTCGCAACTGCCAGGGACCTATCAAGCGCTGCGTCAACAATGGGAAACCCTTGCTCAAAAAACGGGAGAAGCCGGAGAAATTGTGGCGATTGTGAAAAAATTTGGCGCGATCGTGCAAACCGGTAGCGGCCTATTGCTACTGTCTCAAGTGCAACGTTCTGGAAAACGCCCTCAGTCCGGTTGGGATTTTGTCAATGGCATGCGTTTAACAGAAGGTGAAAAATTCACTTAAATTAGGTCTCAATGGGTTCATAGGAGGGACAACCTTCACAGGGACCTTCCGGGTTCACGGCACAGCGTAACAGTTCTGAACGAGCATTGTATTGGCAAGTAATATCCCCAATTACCCATTTGCCTTCTAAATAAGTGGTTTCTTCCGGGCATTGGGCGGATTGGACATAAAGGGAGATCTTATCCAAACGATATCCCCCCACTTTATATTGATAATGGTGATGGCGTTCCAAAACGCGATAGGTTTCGCCATTAATTTCAACGTGTTGTCCCGGTTGCGGTCTAGAATCAAGCTGAATTTTTCCCAACGACTGACGAGGATGACTCAAAATAATCTCAGTGGGAAGGGAATCTGGCTCCATCAACACCTGCCTTTTTTTAGACTACATTACACGATGGTAACGCATTTCAAAATGTTCTTGAAGCGCTAACTTTCGATTCAATTTTTCATTGACTTGGCTGGAGAAGATATTCTTCCAGGCTTTAGTTTCAATGTGGAACAATTGTTTGCAGAGCAGAGTGGGATTTTTAAAGAAACCTGCTAATTATATAATTTTCTCTATCATTTTTGATTTCGATTAAGACATCAATAACAATCTTTTTAGCATTTTCGTCATAGCAATCATCGATTCCTCCCCCAAAAGCCCCTTAAGTTTGCTAAAATCAGACACGCATAAACTTGTTAAAGCAGTGGCGACTGGGCGTTAATCATTATTTATGGCAAATACCTACACTGTCGAAATTCATCACCAAGGTCAAACTCATACCATTACCGTTCCCGAAGACAAAACGATTCTTGAAACCGCCCATAATGAAGGCATTGATCTCCCAAGTTCCTGTACTGCTGGGGTTTGCACAACCTGTGCCGGCCTGATTTTAGAAGGAGAAGTCGATCAAACCGATGGCATGGGAGTTTCTCCAGAATTACAAGAAAAAGGCTATGCGTTGTTATGTGTGGCTTATCCCCGTTCTGACTTGAAAATTGAGTCGGAAAAAGAAGATGAAGTCTATACCCAACAGTTTCAACAACCTTAGTTAATTCAATTGTGGGGTGTTTCCTTAATGCACCCTACTCATAAGGGAAAGAGCAATGGATTATCGCGCTGTATTTCAAGTCTCTCGACAGTGGAAACAACTTGCTAAGTTTGTCAGCTGGTTTAGCTTATGTATTCTTCTCATTATCGGCTGTAATAATCAACAACAGACCCCACGCGCCGAAGACGCTTCAGAAAATAGCAATCGGGTAAGAATTGGGACGACGCTGAAGCCTCGCACGCTTGATCCGGCTGATAGCTATGAACTAGCTGGCCTAGGACTCATCTATAATCTCAGTGATCGCCTTTACACCTATCAGTTGGGAACAACCAATTTAGAACCCCAATTGGCAACCGAAATGCCGACTGTTAGTGAAGATGGAGTAACTTATACGATTCCTTTGCGCCAAGGGGTAACCTTTCATGATGGAACGCCATTTAATGCCGAAGCGATGCAATTTTCCTTACAGCGGTTCATTGACAACGGCGGCAAACCCTCTTTTCTGTTAGCAGACATTATCGAAAATATTCAAGCAACAGGAGAATATGAGCTGACGATTACCCTCAAACAACCCTTTGCTGCTTTTCCGGCATTACTTGCCTTTCCGGGGGCTTGTGCCGTTTCTCCAGAGGCTTATCAGATCGGTGCCGGTGAATTTTTACCCAATAAGTTTGTGGGAACCGGACGCTACCAATTAACCGAATTTACCAGCGACACTGTACGGCTTGATCCCTTTACTGATTATTGGGGAAACCCGCCTGCCAATGAAGGGGTGGATATGCAGATTTATGCCAGTAATCCGGCAAATTTGTTTAATGCCTTTCGTACCGGTGGCGTTGATGTTGCCTATCAATCTTTTGATCCCAATCAAATTAAAAGTTTAAGAAGTTCTGCCAGTGAGGGAAAATGGCAGGAAATCGCTTCTTCGGGAACAGCGGTCAATTATTTAATGCTGAATACCCAAACCGAAGCGGTGAATCAAGTGGAAGTCAGGCGCGCGATCGCGCTAATGATGGATCGCTCATTACTCAATGAACGGGTCTTACAAGGGCAAGCCGAACCGATTTACAGTCTCATTCCCACTTCTTTTTCCGCTTATGAACCTACCTTTCAAACAGAAAAGGGGAATGCTGATTTTGAAGCAGCGAAGCAAAAACTGCAAGGGGCTGGGTATTCTCCAACCAATCCGGTGACCCTAGAAGTTTGGCATCCTTCGGGGTCAACCATTCGCTCTTTAGTGGCCAGTACCCTCAGTGCAATGGCAGAACAAGAATTAGACGGGATTCTGAAAATTCAACCGCGAACCGTGGAATCGGCTTCCTTTTTTAGTAACATCAGCAAGGGGATTTATCCGGCGGCTTTAATTGACTGGTATCCGGATTTTCTCGATGCCGATAATTACATTCATCCCTTTTTATCTTGTAGTCAAGGGAGTGCAGAAAACGGGTGCCAAGAAGGGGGGGCCAAAACCCAAGGCTCATTCTATTACAACGAACGGATGAATGAACTGATTGATCAACAGCGGCGATCGCGCGATCCGGAACGACGACGAGAAATTTTCGTGGAAATCCAAGACATTCTTGCCCGTGATGTGCCTTATGTGCCCCTTTGGCAAACCATTGATTATGCCTTTGCCCACAATAATCTTGAAGGGGTAACGATTAACCCCAGTCAGAATTTTCCCTTTTGGACGATCGAAAAATAACTTCCAACTCAATTTCAGTGAGATCCTGATCAAGGGAGCTGCCAATCAATAAGTTATCTATCAGTTGGGAACAATCTTGATCTCCCATTTGGGTAAGGCTTCGGACCGTTGCCAAACGTGTTGGTAAGGTTCTAGCTTATCAGGCGGCACCGTAATCTTCTGATCAAGAGAACATCTTGAACAACATGAGAAGGCAAGTAGGAGTAACCTGATCCTTAGGAATAAAATCAACGCAATGATCGCGCAAAAACATAATATGATGTCATTAATTATCGAACACTATTGATAACTAATGTCATCTTTACCCAATCAACTTGCTCAATGCCAATTCTGTTCTGATATTTCCCAAGCAGTGGGAGAAGCCCCCATTGGTACAGCAGGACATTATGATTACTGGTTAGTGGTAGAACTACCGCAACCGTGGTCAGAAATTGCTCTTGATCAAAACGAAGCGCTAAAGCCCTATTTACCAGCGATTAAATCACTGGTTTACGAAAAAGGAGTAAAACTGCGTCCACTCGCGATCGCGCCCGATTCCGACTATTCTCAAACAGGTTATACTAGGGTTCTCTTCTACCGTCGTCCAACTGAATTATTTGCTCACTACACCCGAGAGGAATATCTCATTCCTAATGCTGAACTGGGAAACTTAGCCTCTGCACTCCTCTTAGAACCGGCAAAACTGCCTCACTTTAGTAACTACAAGCAAGATAACAATCATCAGTATGATCTACTCGTCTGCACGCATGGGAATGTTGATGCGGCTTGTTCTCGTTATGGCTATCCTCTCTACAAAAATTGGCGACAACAAGCTAATTCCAAAGTCAGAGTGTGGCGCTGTAGTCATTTTGGCGGACATCGTTTTGCACCGACTGCCATTAGCCTTCCTGACGGACGTTACTGGGGACGTTTAACCCCAGAAGCCATGAATTTAATTACGAAACAGGAAGGCAATCTGAGCGATCTCAAACTGTATTATCGCGGTTGGACAGGATTAGACCAATGGACACAGATTGCCGAACAAGAAATTTGGTTAAATCACGGTTGGCACTGGTTTTATTATTTAAAAACAGGAGAAGTGGTAGAAGCGGATGAAACCAATAAAGAATGGGCAAAAGTTCGCGTTCGTTATTCCTCTCCTGATGGAACCGATCACGGCATTTACGAAGTAACAATTGAAAGCACTGGCGAACTAACCACTGCCGGTGAATCAGGATCGCCTCCCCATCAGGCAAGGGTTAAACAGTATCAGGTTACTACTGTCGAAGAGTGAAAATAACAAATTCAGTTAACTTTAAGCAGTTTCTTCGTTTAAGCCCTACTCAGTAGACAATCAATTTTGTATTGAGGGATGAGTGTGCTCATTTTTTCCTCCTTACAACTCATCATTTCAATTTAAGAGAGGACTAAGGGCAATACTGTTCAAAAGAGGAGGTATAAATTTCCGTATTTCCCTCACTCGCTTGCCAAAATTCTAGGATTTGTTGTGCGACAAGAGAAGGATAAAAATAATGGAAGAAATGATGTCCATAAGGCATTAACCAAACGCGATCGCGCCCTGCTTTGAGATAGCAATGCCAACTTTTAATGGAAGTAGGTGAAACGACTAAATCATCTTCACTACCGCAAACGAATAAAGGAACATCAACCCCACCCTTTTCGCCACTAACTTCTTGATACAGAGAATGAGGAGAAGGAGAAGATAATAAATCTCGTCGTAAAACTTCTAACAAATAATAGGTCATCGCTTGATTTTGTTCTCCAAACAAGTTATAGACCATTTGCTCGAGAATAATTTTTTTCGGGCAACGCAAGTGTTTATATAAGCTATAGTAATAAGCCTGCCAATCTAAAGCCGGATCAGCACCAACACTTAACAGAGTTAAAGATTTTATCGGGGTCAAAAACTGACGACAATACCGTAGCCCTAACCAGCCGCCTAACCCATGTCCAATCACATGCACGGGTTGGGAAAGTGTCTGTAAATAATCCTGTAAAGAGGCTAATGCATTATCTAAAGAACATCCTTCATCTTGGTTTTGTAAGTATTCCCAATGGGCAATCGATCCCAATTTAGAAAGATGATTGAGTAAAGGAGAATGAAAGGCATGAAAAACAGGATTGGGGGTTAACCAAACAGCGATCGGTTCTTTTGACATGATTAATTACGACTTTAAGGAATACATTGAATAAAGATGTGTTTTAGTTAATTAAAATTTTCTTTATGGAAGCGTTTTTTAGAACAATTGAAACAAGGAGATTGACATTCTGCTTTTGGTTCAAAATCTCGGCAACCAATTGCTGATTCTGTTCCCGCCTCATAAGGATTAACCGTACATTTTAAGCGATGATCATTGGTAAAAAAGGTACAACGACTACACGGGATTTGGTGTAATGTCTTGAGATAATTTTTTCCTTTAACCGTAACTCGGCACGCATTCCAAATACAGAAAAGGATGAAACTCCAAGTAAAGCAGAAACAGATTATTTGTAAAACCATTATCTCTCATTAAACTGATTGCACAATTAACAATTAAAGTTAACAGTTAACCGACAAGAGCTAACCGTTAACTCGTTTTACTTCTTAAAGATCAAATTCACTTTTTAATTGCTTAACCCAAGTACTAATGCGTTCATCAGTTAATTCAGCTTGATTATCTTCATCTAGTGCTAACCCGACAAACTTACCATTTTTAACTGCTTGTGACTCATTAAAGTCATAGCCATCAGTTGACCAGTAACCGACTGTTTTTCCACCTAATTTTGAAATTTTACTTTCCAAAATACCCATTGCATCTTGGAAATTATCCGCATACCCTTCTTGGTCACCCGCACCAAAGTAAGCAACTTTTTTACCACTAAAATCGACCTCATCTAATTCTGGATAATACCCCTCCCAATCACTTTGTAGCTGACCAATATCCCAAGTTGGACAGGCAATAATGATGTTTTCATAGTCACTAAATTCATCTTCTTCTACTTCCGAAATTTCATGAAGAGCTACTACATCACTACCACCAAACTCTTTTTGAATCCGCTCGGCAATATCTTGAGTATTGCCCGTGGTAGAACCAAAAAATAATCCAATTTTTGCCATATTTACTCCTTAATTAATTTGCTATTTTTTAATCAATGTTTTCTGTTTCATTGGCATCGGCATTTCTTGCCGACAGTGCGAACAAAACCAATAGATTCTGCTGCTACTAATTTGACGCAAGAGTTGACCTCCGCAGCAAAGACAAGTATTCATGTTGAATAAATAATGTAGGGAATTGATTGCTTTCTTTATTTAAAGCTAATACTAATTGCTATATTTTGTCAACTATTTTTAGGGGTTTATTTTCTAATTTTTAAATACTAAAAATCATCACAAAGCGATCCTTGTCCTCTTAAAAAAGAAGACAAGGAAAATAATTAAGACTTAAGAAAAGTCTATAAAATTAAATCAACAAATCGATCTAAAAGAAGGTAAGCAAAAATTGCACCGCCAACGCCACCAACGAGGAAACCGCCACTAAATAAACTCCAACCTTCGCTCGTTTTAATGCCAGCAGGAACATTGGGAACAGTGCGTGAAAAGTTAGGGCGACCCGAAGTTTCTAAACGCTTTTCAAAGGAAACTGTGCCATATAAAGAAAGGCCAACGGTTAGCAAAACGATTAACGCACAAGCGCTGATTAAAGCAGCTAATAAACCAAACTCGCTATTGCGTAAGGGTCCTAAAACAGCAAAGGGACCAATTAACCAATAACCATGTGCCATGCCAATTTCTAGCCCGCGCATTAGCGGTGATAAACCATCGCGATAAATGGGTAAATTTGCAACGAATTTCAGTGTAATATCATTGGCATTCACTGGGGTCGCCAAGTTTCCTTCTTCTGTTTCTTGGTAAGCACGAATGACATCGCCTTGCTTGAAATCAAATCCAGCAAATGCACCACGAACGCGAATAGCGTGCCAGAGATGCCCGAGTAAGAAAAGGACACCGAGGGCATAGTGGAAGGTGGCTAACCAACCGCGGGCAGAAACTACTCCGCTTGCAGTTTCCCAGTTACCGGCAATCCCAAAAAAGACTTCTGGATAAACGGTGTCATTCACGCTGACAAAGTAACCGGCTAAAATTCCCATATACGCAATCGCGCCCAGACTGTAACAGAGATACGCTTCTCCCGAATAAAACAGGACTCGTCGCGCCCAGGCAAACGGAGTTGTCAAAATGTGGAATACACCGCCAGCAATGAGAATTAAGCTAATCCAGAGATGACCGCCAACCACATCTTCTAAATTGTCCACAGCAGCCAGACCTTCCCAGCCGTGTTGACCCCAGAGATAACCAAAAATCGTCAGGGGATTGAGTGTGGGATGATTGACGACACGCACGGCGCCATCACTACCCGCCCAGGGGTCAAAAATACCGCCCCAAAACATGGCTTTCGAGACCAAGAGAAACGCACCGATACCGAGGAAAATCAAGTGAATCCCCATAATCGTGGTCATTTTGTCTTTATCTTGCCAGTCATAGCCAAAAAAGCCAGCAAACTTTTGCTTGTCCTGTGGTAGTACTTCCGGACCAATCAGGGCATGATAAACCCCACCTGCGCCTAAAACGGCAGAAGAGATCAAATGCAACACAGCAATGACAAAATAGGGATAGGTGCTAATCACCTCTCCTCCACTACCAACACCAAAGCCCAAGGTCGTTAAGTGGGGGAGTAAAATCAGTCCCTGTTTATACATCGGTTCACTGGGGACATAACGGGATAGCTCAAAGAGAGTCATGGCACCTGCCCAAAAAGTAATTAACCCTGCATGAGCAATATGGGCACCGAGTAATTTCCCGGATAAGTTTACAAAGCGAGCATTACCAGCCCACCATCCCACAGATGGGATTTGTTCTTTATTCGGACTATTTGCAACAACAGCTGTCATTTTTGAAACTCCTTGCGATTTATTTGCATTTATTTGAGAAAAAAAAACTAACTCACCGAAGAGGCGCGTTCGTCAGTGACGCGACCTTGTTGGAAATCGAAGCCAGCAGCGCGCAGGGCGTGCCAAATGTGTCCTTGTAAGAAAAAGAAAGCCAGCCAGAAATGAGCATTGGCCAGCCAAGTGCGGGAGGAAACCAAGTTGGGATTGGTAGAAGAGAAGTAGGGGAAAATATTCAGCCGAATTTCTAGGGCAGGTCCATAGAACACTTCAGGATAGACTGTTGTGTTGACGGAAATAAAGTAGGTGGCAATGAAACCCATGAGGGCTAGTGCCCCTAAACTATAAGAAAGATAGGCTTCTCCAGACCAAACAAACAACGATTGAGTCCAGGCATAGGGGCGGGTGAAAATGTGGAAAATACCGCCACCAATGAGTAACAGCGCGATCCAAATATGACCGCCCACCACATCTTCTAAGTTATCTACGGCTGCTAGCCAGTGCTTTCCTTCTGCACCAAAGAGATAGCCAAAGATGGTCGCTGGAGAAAGGGTAGGATTACTGATAGTACGCACCGCTTCTAAGTTCGGGTCATATAACCCACCAAAGAGCATCGCTTTTGCGACCAGTAGGAGGGCACCTCCTCCCAGTAACACTAAATGAATCCCCAAGATTGTGGTCATTTTGTTTTGGTCTTCCCAGTCGTAACTGAAAAGCGGAAATTTCTTTTTGTCCAGCACATCTTGTTCGGATCGAACATGGAAAATACCGCCAAAGCCTAAAAACGCGGAGGAAATCAGATGTAATGCCCCAATAACAAAAAAGGGATAAGTGCTAATAACTTCTCCCCCATCGCCAACCCCCCAGCCTTGGGTTGCCAGATGGGGCAGTAAAATCAAACCTTGCTCAGACATGGGTTGATTGGGGTTAAACTGACCCAATTCAAAGAGCGTCATTGCCCCTGCCCAAAAGACAATTAAGCCGGCATGGGCAACATGAGCGCCGAGTAGTTTTTGGGAAAGATTCGTTAGGCGAGCGTTTCCCGCCCACCACGGCTGATCGGAATTCACCATGAAACCTCCTTATTTTATTGCAAAAGATCTTCAATTGATTTTTAGGATAGTTTACCTTATAACAGAAATAGTTGAGAAAGATTTTTTATTAAAATTTAAGATTGATGAAGCCAAAACAGAATATCTTAGATTCGGAAGGATTTTGATTGGTCAAGCTTTATCAATGGTTTCTCCCTATGAAATGCAATGTTGTACTCCGGTAAAAGTACAACGGGTTCCGCCAGGCTTATGGTGCCCTTTATAATTCGAGCAATCCTAAATCTTCTTAATTTCTCTCCGGATTACTCTGAAATAGTTCAGGAGATTGTTGTCCTACTTCTGTCAAAATTTGATCATGTTCAAAGTCAGAAAGATGAAGCTCTTTCCCGATCAATTGCAGACCCCGTAAAGTGTCATGTGCAGCAACCAAACCTTGTTGAATTGATTCTCGCACAATTCCTTGATAGGCTTGCAAACGTTTTTCCTTGGAAAAACCAGGTAATACTTTCGCCAAAACATAAATTTCGTTTGCATTTAAATCATCAAGAGTTCGTCCCTCCAAAAACTGCGACCCATCTAAATTTAATTGACGCAGTTGTTTGCGAAGACGAGTTGCTAATCCTTCGCGAGTATAAAGACTAGCACTGCGCTGCCAAGTACGATCTAGCCACAGAGTACTGCAGACTCCTACCAGAATCGGAAATAAAAAAGGTAGGGGTCGAGGTAACAGTTCAATAAAGTTGTGACCGGCAAAAACGAAAAAGAAATTGAAAATCAAAAAAGTACTTAGAGTAAAACAACGATGACGAATTTTTTCAGTACTGAGAGGTCGGTACTTACGAATTTGATAGGCTTTGTACCATTTTTCAAGTTTTCGTCCAAGATAATAACCACCAACTCCAAATGCAGCTAAAGTTAAAGGAGCAGCAATAATTTTCGGAATCCCAATTTCTTGACCGAAAAAATAAAATCCAGGGTTAAATAAGTTCATCAATTGTTCTTCTTCATGTGCCCAGACTCCTGATAAATAGTATTCCCAGTTCCCTGAATAAAAGTAGTAATAAAGAAAATATCCGACGACAAGTCCAACATAACCATAATATAGCCATTGTTGTCGGGGATCGGAAAGTTGTTTCCAGTAGGACTGTTCGGCATCAATATCAATGCAGGGACTTTGACAGGCGATACAAGCGCTGCGTTCTTTACCCTCGGGAGTCACTGTACTTAAAAAAGTAAGGAAAGCGGAATAGCTAAATTTAGCCAAATTCAGGTACATAACTTATGGTTATTCTCGAGACGAACACCTGAATTTACAAATAATTCATGGCTGCTTTGATAGAAAAATAAATATGAAATCTAAAAAATTCTGCTGTATACTGATCCTTCCTTATTAAGGGGGGCGAAAGGGGGATCATTTGTAGTAAAAATTTAGGTGTTTCATAGAAGAATAAAAGGTCTCTATAATTCAAGAGGAAGAGCGTAAAAACGACGGTTACTACCTTCAAACAAGCGTCAATATTAGCACTAAGCTGATATGCAATTGAGATTTTCGCAGCCCAGACTCCTTACAGTAAGCCTTGTGAACGGTCAAAATAGATGCATAACAGCTTATTGCCTTTTTTGATTTGTCTGAAAGAAGAAAAGAAAAACTCTCTCCTCCTTCTCTTACGTTCTTTTAATTCACTAACACCACGCTTTTTGCTTCCAAAATCTTCTGAATTACTTCTTCTACAGCTTGATCGGGAGTAGAAGCACCAGAAGTAATTCCTACTGTAATTTCTCCTTCCGGTAGCCAATTTTCAGCAATTTCTAAATCTTTGCTCAGGGGTTTATGTTCAATTTTATTCCCTTCTAAAATGAGGCTTCCCC
>CAZAYV010000091.1:0-17822 GCA_964489465.1 uncultured Dactylococcopsis sp.
CCCTAACCGGTGTACCAGTAAAAACAAGACAATTTAAGTTTCTAAACTGTAGGGTGGGGCGCACCCAAACCGTATAATCAACGCTTTTGGAGAGAATTCCCTCTGGAGCTAAAAGAACTCGTTTCTGGAAGCTGTAAGGTGTCTCGATGAATTAAGAATCCAACGCGCTTTTAGCCGTTGGAGCGTCAACCTACCAGGATAAAATAATCGGTGTGGGTTTAGATAGCTCGGAATTGGGTCATCCCCCCTCAAAATTTAAACGGGTGTTTGCAAAAGCTCATGCTGAGGGATTTCTAACAGTCGCCCATGCCGGTGAAGAAGGACCCCCAGCTTATGTGTGGGAGGCATTGGATCAATTAAACGTCCACCGGATTGATCATGGCAATCGTGCCTTGGAAGATGAGAGGTTAGTCAAGCGCCTTGTGGAAGAAAAAGTGGTGCTAACGGTTTGCCCACTGAGTAACCTGAAACTTTGTGGTGTGAAAGATTTGTGCGATCATCCCCTGAAAACAATGCTAGATTTAGGTCTAAAAGCAACGGTCAACTCTGATGATCCGGCGTATTTTGGTGGCTATATGACTGAAAATTATCAAGCCATTACCGAAGCACTCAATTTACAGCAAGACGACATCAAGCAATTAGCAGAAAATAGTATTGATGGGAGTTTTCTCTCTTCGATTGAAAAAGCTACCTTGAAAACACAGCTTAATGAATATATTATTCAAAAAAGCTATTGACAGCCACGCGATGTGCTTCGGACAGTCGCAAAGCGACATCGCGCATTCCTAGGTAAAATATTAATCGCGCTATCATAACAGTGTTTCTCATCGCGATAAAGCCTCATGTATCAAACCGATCCGCCTTTACCGCCCAAAGAGACCCTTCCCACCATGTACGATCTCAAAAGTGAAGATCCAGAGGAACCGGGTTTGCCTGACGAATTTCATGATTTACAACCGCAACTGCTACGGGAAACGTTTCAACCCCCGACCTATTCCCCCGAAGAAATTTTTATTGGCACGGACCTCAATCTTTACTACGATGTCCGTCATCCCCAATGGTATAAACGTCCTGACTGGTTTGCAGTGGTGGGTGTATCTCGTCTTTATGAACAGCAAGATTTACGCTTAAGTTATGTGATCTGGCAAGAAGGGGTCAGTCCGCTGGTGGCGGTGGAGTTGCTTTCTCCTGGTACGGAAAAAGAAGATTTAGGACAAACCTTGCGAGATGTTACTCAACCACCCACTAAATGGGAAGTGTATGAGCGGATTTTGCGGATTCCCTATTATGTGGTGTTTGATCGCTACACGGATCGATTGCGGGCATTTACCTTACAAGGAGAACGATATCAGGAGTTTGATTTAGAAAGGGGGCAACTTTGGATTCCCAGTTTAGAACTAGGGTTAGGATTGTGGCAGGGAAGCTATGATGGGATTAATCGGCAGTGGTTGCGTTGGTGGGATGGGCAAGGAAACTGGATTCCTACCATAGTGGAACAGCGGGAACAAGAACGGCAGCGAGTGGAACAAGAACGACAACGAGCCGACCAAGAGAAACAACGAGCTGATCGCTTGGCGCAAAAACTGAGAGAATTAGCCATCGATCCCGATACAGTTCCCTCAGAAGAGGTCTAACGTTGACAATGCTCATCAAGATTGCCAATAAAACTAACTGTAGTAGTTGACGACTCCTTACCAACATGTCCCTTTGAGAAATAGCAAAGTATTTTGAATAACTATAGGTTTGTTTAGACAGAGGGAACGAGAACAATAGCGCTTCTCGTTATTTGATGCAAAATTTACAGCTATCTCCTGCCATGACACTTATCCTAAAATCGATGATTGTCAACTCGAATCGAGAGCTTCAGGTTTATGTCTACTGGTCAGGATTGGATCGTTACAGAAACTGGGCAGTGCCAACTCTGCCCCACCCCTCGAGAATGGGATTTGCTGGAAACGCCTTACTATTTCCATCGCTTTTTAACCGAGATCGAAGATCGGCTGAAGCAAACAACGACAGAGGATGAATGTGATTGCCTTCCTCAACTCCGCCGACTGGTGCGAAAACTTCTTCTTAATTCCTATTGGCTGCAAACTCAGCGACCCAAGCCTTCCTCCATGACCAAGCCAGCCACCCTTAACCTTTACGATGAAATCGGGTATCCGCTCACTGTTCAAATCGAGACCTATCAACTGGGAATCCAATCATCAATTCATAATCATGGTACTTGGGGGATTGTCACCATTTTGCAAGGGCAGGAAAAAAATATGTTGTGGCAACGAGCACCTGAGCCCCAGTTTCCTGACAAGATTATGCCAGTGGGAGAAAAAATCCTAGGTGTCGGAGATGTGATTAGCTTTACCCCAGAGGCGATCCATTGTGTGCAGGCAATTGGTGACCAGGAGTTGGTTACATTCAATCTCTATGGGGAAACTAATCGTAGACACAGATTTGAATTTGACCCAACCACTCACCGAGCGAAGCCTTACTAAATCGGTTGAAGACCCTATGGCTGCGAGTAACCCCTTTTTTCAATTACCCTATGAATCAGCTTTAGAATCCTTGGGGGATGCGTTTTATGATCGCGTTCAACCTGCCGCCTTCCCTCAACCCATTCTTCGGTTCCGTAATGACGAGCTGCTGATTCAACTTGGCTTAGATCCAAAACAGGTGACAGATGCCCACTTTCTTGAAGCTTTCGGTGAGTTCCAAGCTTCTCCCCACCCCTGTGTTGGACTAGCCTTGCGCTATCACGGCCATCAATTTGGTCAATATAATCCCTACTTGGGGGATGGACGAGGCTTCCTCTACGGTCAAGTGCGGACTCCAACCGGGCAATTGCTGGATTTTGGCACCAAGGGCTCAGGTCAAACCCCCCATTCGCAAGGGCGAGATGGACGGATGTCTTTGCTGGGGGGAGTGCGAGAAGTTTTGGCAGCGGAAGCTCTCCATCGTCTAGGAATCTCTACCTCCCGGGTACTTTGTTTGATCGAAACGGGAGAGGTCATTACTCGCGAGGATGAATCAGCCCCAACCCGATGTGCAATCATGGTTCGCCTTAGTCACTCCCACATTCGCTTTGGCACATTTGAGCGCTTGGAGTATTATGATCGTCGGGATTGCGTGCGCCAACTTCTCGATTATGTAGTGCAGCATTACTACAGTCATCTCTGGAAACAACCTGATCAAGATCGACATTTTTATGCAGCCTTGGTGCAACGAACAGCCCAACTGGTGGCGCAGTGGATGGCGGCAGGCTTCTGTCACGGGGTCTTGAACACGGACAATATGTCGATCACAGGGGAGGGCTTTGACTATGGTCCCTATGCCTTTATTCGAACCTACCTTCCCTACTTTACCCCTGCCTCCTTTGATCGTTGGGGGCGTTACAGTTATCGTAATCAGCCGAAAATTTGTCGCTGGAACTTGGCAATGCTGCAACGTCCCTTAGCCTTGGTGATACCGCAGAGTGAGCTAGAGGCCATCTTGGAATCATTTACGGCGGAGTATGAACGAGCCTACCAGCAAGCGATGCTCGGTAAATTGGGCTTTGATTATTTGCCTGAAGCCGATGCCGAAATGTTACTTCGCGTTACTGTAGAGTTCTTATTTAAGAGTCAAATGGGCTATCATCAATTTTTTCTAGAACTGCGACGCCAATTTTCTTCCCAGTGGCGAGATAATCCAGCGACTATCTTTGCTGATTGCAATTTTCTCAATTCTGAGGAACAGGGAATCGCGCTCAACCCCTGGCGAAGATTGTACCATCGCTTACTACAAGCACAACCCGAGACGGAGATGGCTGCCATTGCTGAACGGTTGACCGCTCATAATCCCAAACAGGTGCCTTTACACTCAACAATCCAGGAAGTTTGGGCAGCGATTGTCCAGGGGGATGATTGGCATCCCTTTGACAAGCTGCTGACTCAGTTGAAACGCGATGGGTAATGCGGTCTCAACGAACCTTTCGACACTGGTTAAGCTAAGTGTTGGTGAACGGTATCAACAAGATAATGACTCCAATGCTGAGCAACTTCTAAATGCGCTGCTTCCACCATGACGCGAATCACAGGTTCAGTTCCAGACGCTCGCACCAGAACTCGCCCTTGATCGCCCATTGCTTGCTCGGCTTGTGTAATCGCGCTCTGCAAAGGATCACACTCTTGCCAAGCACCCCGTTTTTCCACATCCTCGACCCGCACATTGTTCAATAACTGGGGATAGGTTTCAAAACTCTGATCTCGCATTTCACTTAAAGATAAGCCCAAATGACGGGTCAAACAAGCTAAATGGAGAGCTGTTTGTACCCCATCCCCACTGCAGCTGTAGTGATGGCAAATCACATGACCAGACTGTTCTCCTCCCAACATTGCCCCGGTTTCCCACATCTGGGCTTGCACATGCTGATCGCCCACTGGAGTCCGGATGAGGCAGCCACCCAGTCCTTCCCACGCCCGTTCAAAGCCTAAGTTGGCCATAACGGTTGCAATTAAGAGATCATTGGGGAGTTGCGATTGACTTTGGAGAAGTTGACCCCAAAAGTAGAGAATATAGTCGCCATCCACAATCCGTCCCTGACGATCAACGGCTAAAACGCGATCAGCGTCGCCATCAAAGGCAAAGCCCATGTCAGCTTCAGTTTCGCAAACCGTTTGTTGTAGGATACGGAGATTGGTGGAGCCACAATCGACATTAATGCGGTTGCCATCGGGCGTTTCATGAATCGAAATCACCGTTGCACCTAAGGCTTGGAATAATGATGGTGCAACTTTTACAGAGGCTCCCCAGGCCAAATCAAGCACAATTTTGAGACCCGCTAAAGGACGATTGCTCGGTAAAGACTGTTCTAAGGCATGGGTATATTGTTGCACAAGTCTCTGACGGGGATAATGTTGTCCCCAGTTGACATGGGGGGCAACAAACGCTTTATTGCCGCGAACACCGGCTTCGATCGCGCTGGCTTGCGCTTTCCCTAATTTCGTGCCATTCGCCGTAAAAAACTTGATGCCATTGTCTTCTGGGGGATTATGGCTGGCTGAAATCATGATCCCGCCGATGGCATCGGTATGGGCAGTGAGATAAGCTACACAGGGCGTTGGACACAAACCCAGATTCCAGACTTCTAATCCGGCAGCGGTTAACCCTGCGGTGAGGGACATCGCAAGCATATCACTAGAGTTACGAGAATCTTGACCAATCGCGATCGCGCCGATTCCTGATTGCTCTTTATACATTTGTCCTGCCCAAAACCCGACAGCGAGGGCAAAAGGGGCCGTTAATAAATCTCCCGCTTGTCCGCGAATGCCATCTGTGCCAAAGAGTTTACCCTTAGGAAGCGGGGGTAAATTCAAAAAAGAATTAGCAGCCACTGCAACAACCATTTGACTCACTCCTCACACAAAATAAAATAATTTACTTTGGAGGATAGCATGATCCAGCACTTCTCTAAAGCCCCTGTGCAGTTAACCGTTGTTCCATGACTTCCCAACTCACGCCTCGTTCAATATATTGCGGCTGATCAGGGGAATAAGGACTTTGTGCGCGGTCAATACTGAGAATTTTGGCTTGTTCTGATAAAACCGGAACATCTGGGTCATAAGCGGTGGCACCGGTTAAAGAACTGGAAAAGCCCTTAAAAATCAAAATCTGGTCGGTTTCTCCTTCTGCTTCCACTGCCAGTAGCAGCACCTCTTCGGGATGTTTCAACGTATATTGTTCTAAGCGTTTTTCTGGCGTACTCATCAATCCTCCTGCATGGCAGTCCGTCCTTCTTTCGCTAAACGAACAATAACAAAGTAAGCGAGAGAAGCGACATAAAGCACTAAACCCATCATCCCCAATATACCGAGAAAACTAGCTGTGGAATTGGGATGAAACCACTCTTTGTAAAGTTGGGGGGCTTCCAACCACACTTGGCAATAGGGCTGTTGTTGAAATTCTGGAGAGAAGGCACAAGCGAAAAAGGGCAGATTCGCGATCGCGCCCAAAGCCGAATAAACCGTTACCGCCCAGCGCCAAGCCGTAAACACAAATTTCAAAGGACGTTGCGGTTGATCAATTAAATCCTCATTAATATCGGCCCAAAACCAGAGGGAAACAGGAATTAACACGCGAGCCAACAATCCCGAGAGATAGCCAAACGCCCATCCCGGAATCATCAAATAAACCGTAATCATTAATAGGCTAGACACCCGCCAATAAATCACCAGTAAACGTTGCATCGTCTGCGCTTTCTGGATAAATGCCCATAACAATAAAATGAGAGGGATCAGGACTGTAAATAAAACCGCCAGTCGATAGTCCATCCAGACCAAAGGGCGATACCAAACCTCCGCTTCCATAATTGACCTCTACTTACCAACAACATCCGTTATCTTACCAACTGCTGGGTCACGGAAGATTATGTTCTGGTCAGGATGATCAACAGAAGTTTCTACGCTTGGATTTGCGAGAGGGGAGGTTAATCCGGTATGGTTGCCGTGTTGAGTCTAACGGGAAATAACCATGAGCCAAGAATCGGGTGTTAAAACAGACGAGAAAAAACAGCATTTTGACGATATTTACATGGAATCGAGTCCCGTTCCTTTCAAAGAACGGATTATCGATGCTTTAGACTATATTTCTGACAATAATAACCGGCAAACCTTTGATCGCTTGATTCTACCGTGGTGCCAAACCCAGGGGGGAAAAGGGATTCCTTATGTTGATCTCTGTTGCTGTTTTGGCAATACCACCCTCGCGATCGCGCACGATATGACCGTGGAGGAAATTCGGGAAAACTGGAAAGATGAGCAAAGTGCGCAACACCCCCTTAAACCCCGTCGCCTAAACTTGCAAACCACTGGCATTGATATTTCGGAAAATGCCCTCAATTATGCGCAAAAAGCAGGTATCTTTGATCAAACCATTCAAGCCGATCTCAATCAGCCACCTGCGGAAAAGAAAAGTCAAGTTCTGCAAACCATGGAAAATGCAGATATCTTGGTTTCCACGGCAGCATTAGTCTATTTAGAAGAAAGCGCGATCCGAGAGCTAATTAGTGCGTTTGCCAAAGCCCCTCGTGAGGGGTATTGCCTGGTTAACTTCCTCAATCCCTTTGGTTTAGAAAAAGCTGATGCTACAAAGCGCATTCTCCTAGAGCATCTCAAATTTGTCGGCAGTACCGCAACTCGCCACCGCCGACTCTCCCCATTAGAACAAGAAAATTATCCGGGCGAAGAATGGTCACTGTTAGAAATTTGGGTTCTCAAGCGTAATTAATGGCTTGTTAACCGTTTCGGGGCGAACCGCTATTGGGTCGACCCCCATCAACTCACTGCATCAAACTTGATTATGACGTTGAACCGGGAAAAGAGGGGCATAAACACCTATACTGAAAAGAAATTTTTGGAGCGACAATAATAAGAAAAAAATTGTCAGCTACCAATATTGGTTTGAGGAGGAAAAATCATGAAGCTACGTGAATTACTCGGAACGGTTCCCCAGCTTTCCCGACTGTCTAATTCTCCTAACTTAGAGCAAGAGGTGAAAGCGATTGTGACCAATTCCCATCAATGCCAAGGGGGAGAGTTATTTATTGGCTTACCGGGAACGCGAGTGGATGGTGGGGATTTTTGGCGCAGTGCCCTTGCCAGTGGCGCGATCGCTGCCATTATTTCCCCCGATGCGGCCAAGCGTTACCCGCCAGCAGCAGAATTTCCGGTTTTTTCCATCGACAAGATCAATGATGTTTATGCGCAATTAGCCGCTGCTTTTTACAACTATCCGTCTCAAAAGTTGAAGCTGGTTGGCGTCACGGGAACCAATGGCAAAACCACCACCACTCATCTGATTGAGTTTTTCCTTTCTGCCGCCCAACAGCCAACGGCATTATTGGGAACCCTCTATGCCCGATGGCAAGGCTATAACCAAGTGGCAACCCATACCACCCCATTCCCAGCAGAATTACAAGCGCAATTAGCAGAGGCGCTTGCGGCTGGCAATGAATATGCGGTTTTAGAGGTTAGTTCCCATGCCTTAGCCCAAGGGCGCGTCAAAGGCTGTGAGTTTCAAGTGTCAGTCTTTACCAATTTGACTCAAGATCACCTGGATTTCCATGAAACCATGGAGAACTATTTCCAAGCCAAAGCCCTCCTCTTTCGACCAGAGTATTTAAAAGATCGCGCGATTATTAACCAAGATGATCCCTATGGACAACGCTTAATTGAAGAACTTGCCCCAGAAAAAGTCTGGTCTTATAGCCGCGAAAATACTAATGCGGATCTCTATCCAGAAAACCTGGTTTATGAAGCCAGTGGCGTGAAAGGAACTTTGAAGACGCCGCAAGGGGAGATTCCCTTCCGTTCTCCGTTAGTTGGAGAATTCAATCTTTCTAATTTATTGGCAGCGGTGGGCGCAGCACTACACCTGGGGGTGGAATTAGAAACAATTGCCCAGGCGTTACCTCAGTTTAAGGGCGTTCCGGGACGCATGGAACGGGTGGCAATCGATCCCAACCAGGATGTGAGTGTCATTGTCGATTATGCCCACACCCCAGATAGTCTAGAGAACTTATTACGGGCGGCGCGTCCCTTTATTCCCAAGCGGATGATTTGTGTCTTTGGGTGTGGGGGAGACCGCGATCGGACAAAACGCCCAATCATGGGAAAAGTGGCAAGTGACTTAGCGGATATTCCTGTGGTCACCTCGGATAACCCTCGTACCGAAAACCCCCAGCAGATTATTGATGATATTCTGGATGGTATGGACAATGTTGAAACAATTGTCGAGCGCGATCGCGCGGTTGCCATTGCCAAAGCGATTCAAATGGCAGAACCGGGGGATGGCGTCTTAATCGCCGGCAAAGGTCATGAAGACTATCAAATCCTAGGGACAGAAAAAGTTCATTTTGATGATCGCGAAGAAGCCCGAAAAGCCCTAATGCAGCAAAAAAGTAGCGTCAGTTAACCGGAATTCCTCTTCGTCGAACCATGATGATCCTTTACCGTAAGCACCTGACTTGAATCGAGGAACTTGCGGTGAAGGAAAAATTTTTCTGTGACATTAAACACTTCATTGACCATCTTCAAAATTGGGAGAAGCTAGAATTTTTTATTAAAGAAATGTTGAATTTCGATCTGAAATAAAAATCTCCAAAAATACCATGCAAGTTGATATTTCAAATGTAATTTCAGGTTATGCACAAGGGCTTTTTTTAATGGCAGATGAAAGTGGAGAAATTGGTTGGTATGCCAGTCGTTCTCATGCCATTATTCCTTTAAATGAAAAATTTCGTTATCCCAAATCGCTGCAACGATTTATTAATCAAAATCGGTTTGAAGTCGCAATTAATCGTGATTTTGCGGGTGTCTGTAATGGCTGTGCTGACCGAGAAACAACTTGGATTTCCTCTGACTTGAAATCGGTTTATTGGCAACTTTATCAAGCCGGGTTTGCATTTAGTTTTGAAACCTGGCAAGGCAACGATTTAGCAGGTGGTGTTTTAGGAATCGCGATTGGTGGGGCATTTATTGGGGAATCAATGTTTTATCAGATTTCGGAAGGGTCGAAAGTTGCCTTAGTGAAGTTAGTCGAATATTTACGATCTAGAGATTTTGTACTCTTTGATGCGCAAATGCAAAATCCCCATTTAGCTCGTTTCGGGGCGTATGAAGTGACCGAAAAAGAGTATAAAAAAATCTTAGAGCAAGCAATTCAAAAGTCTTGTCAATTTCTTTAGACAGGAAAAACAAGTGCCATCATGCCGGCAATTAATGCTCCAATGAATGTATTAATAATATTAACCACTTCATTCGTTAAAAAATCAAACTTTTCTTGCAGAGTTGCCCCAATTAAACTTTCTAAATTCGTCGCAATAAAGGCAGCAATAATACAATATAAAATCCCTAGAGCAGATGTTAAACCAACACTCCAACCCACACCAGCAATGACAGCGGATGCCAATAGTCCCGCTAGGGTTCCTTCTAAACTGACTGCCCCTTCTGTTCCAGGATTAACTGGTTTTAAACTGGTAATTAAAAAGGTTCGTTTGCCGTAGGCTTTTCCCACTTCACTGGCTGTGGTATCCGATAATTTCGTACTAAAACTGGCGACATAAGCCAGTAATAAAATCGGGGTAGGAATAATGTTTAAATTACCGCTCTGATTGAGGGCAACCCCGAGAGCACAGACTGTCGCCACTAACGCTGATCCCCAAACATTTTCCGGACCCCTCGCTCCAGATCGCTTTTCAGCAATACCGGCTGCTTCTTTTTGCGCTAACCCAATGCGAGTGACCGCTGAGCCCACTAAAAAGTAAAACATTACCACCGTGTAACCTTGCCAGCCTAAGATGCCCCAAATGAGAACTCCCAATAACCAAGCATTGGCTAATCCGGCTGGGGTTAATAATTTTTTCGGAGCGATAATTGCAATGAATAATAAGATAGTGTTGAGAGCGACTGCGACGAGCCAAGGAACCAAAACTGGCGGGAAGTTGCTCATTGCTCATTTTTAAATTAAATTTGCCACAATGGTACGCGATCGCGCGACTCGTTAGCAACAGGAGAAAGCTATGAAAACGCCCATTTTTCATCTCGCAATTCCCGTTAAAGACATTACCGTAGCCAAAAGGTTTTATGTCGATGGCTTAGGCTGTGCAGTGGGAAGAGAAACGGATCGCGCTGCCATTCTCAACTTCTACGGACATCAATTGGTTACACACACCACAACTGAGGAATTAACGCCCCAAAAAGGGATTTATCCCCGACATTTTGGCATGATTTTTCCAACCGAAAACGATTGGGAAGCGGTTTGGAAACGAGCAACTGATCAGGATTTAACCTTCTATCAATCAGCAAAGCATCGCTTTCCGGGGGAACTTACTGAACATCGAACCTTCTTTTTACAAGATCCCTTTTATAACCTACTGGAGTTCAAATACTATCGTTATACCGAAGCCATTTTCGGTGGACGCAATTTAACTGCAGTGGGAGAAAGAGATTAAAGAGCTTGTTAGACCAAAAGGAGAAATGCTTTGAACCCTCTTACCTGCTCCAGTATTTACCTTAGCTTGACCGTCAGCGCTGTGCTGCCAATATGGGTGACCCCGGCAATTGCCCAGTCAGTGCAAGCGCAAACAACAGAAACAATTCTTTATGTTGATGCCAATACCGGCAACGATCAAATCGCAAGCGGCACTCGCGACAGTCCTTACCAAACCTTGACACAAGCGATTGCAGCCGCCCCTGCCAATGCCGTGATTCAATTAGCGAATGGGACTTACAGCGAAGACACCGGAGAAACCTTCCCCATTGTGGTGAGAAAACCCTTAGAAATTCGCGGTCATCCCAGTAGTCAAGGGTATCAGGTAAAAATTCAGGGAGGCGGGGAATTTAATAGTCCCACCGGGGCGGGACAAAGTGTTGCCATTGCCCTGCTCGAGGATAGTACCCTCACCGGCGTTAGCGTTACCAATCAGCGCGATCGCGGGATTGGAGTTTGGATTGAAGGGGCAAGTCCGACACTGATCAAAAATACCTTTGAACGGAATAATAATACTGGGGTGGCAGTAAATGGCAAAGGGGAAGCCGTCATTCGCGATAACTATTTCTATAGTAATTCTGGCAATGGCATGGTGATCTACGGACAAAGTCAACCCACTGTTGAAAATAATATCTTTGAACGCACCGGGTTTGGCATTAGCATCACCGAAGAGGCAAGCCCCCAGCTCATCGGTAATGAAATTAAGCATAATCGCATTGGTGTCATGGTAGAAGGGAACGCCCAACCGATTCTTCGAGAGAACCTAATTGCCCTCTCCACAGAAGATGGACTCGTCGCCATCACCAATTCACGCCCCAACCTCGGTACATCCGATGCGCCCGGTGGCAATATTTTTCGCAGTAACCGCGGGCAAGCAATTAAAAACTTAACCAAAACTTACACGATTCCTGCCAGTGGGAATCAAATTGCGGGAGAGACGACCGGTCAAATCGATCTCAGCGCAACCGTTGCTGAAACTGCCCCCATTCCCCGTGATCCATTACCCCTTGCCGAAACGCCGAACCAGGATCCCTCGACCAACGAATCCAACGCTGCTGAAACTGCCCCCATTCCCCTCAATCGTAATTTATCACCTCTCCCTGCAACCTCTAATCAAGGTACCGCTACTAACGAATCCGACTCTGATTCCTCCTCTGGAGAATTGGTCTGGACGGCACCGAATTATGTTCCCTCAGCTAATACGCCACTCCCCCCGCTCAATCCCTCGCGATCATCTTCTCCCAGTCAACCCCTATCCTTCGACCCTCCCCCTCCAGAATCGGTTCCTCGTAATCCCGCGAGTAACGAGGATAATGGAACCGCTAATGCGAGTTCTAATCGTTCCAGCGGTAGAAGTCTCGAAGAGCTCTTAGTTTTGGAACCCAATGCTTCGCCGCCCAATTCCTCCTTACCTGTTCCCAGTGGGAATATCCCCACCGGACAGCCGTTTCGTCCGGGTGCGTCACCGGAAGAGCGAGTCACGGCTGTCGGGGGACAGTATCGCGTGATTGTAGAAATTACTCAAGCCAGTGATCAACGTCGTGTTCAAGAGATTGTTCCTCAAGCCTTTGCAAGCCGTTATCAAGGACGACCAGTTATGCAAGTGGGCATTTTCCGCACCACAGCCAATGCTGAAGAAATTCGTCAAAAGTTACGACAAGCGGGGTTACAAGTCCAAGTTATCGCAGTGAGTAACGATCAATGACAAAATCAGGGCAAGAGAGGAAAATAGGAAGATAAATAATAAATTTGGTGTGAAGGCGGTTTTTTGAATCTCTTTCACCACTTAAAGAAGCGTAAATCAATCAAGGTAAACAGAACCGTGAAATTAATTACGATTATCGGCTCAACGGGTTCAATTGGGACGCAAACCTTAGAAATTGCCGCGCAATATCCTGAAGAATTTAAGATTGTTGGACTGGCAGCTGGAAATAATATCGAATTATTAGCCAGACAAGTGGAACAGTTTCGTCCCCAAATTGTTGCTACCTGCTATGAGGAAAAATTGCCGGAATTACAAGCAGCGTTAGCGGGCTTAGATTACGAACCGATTCTCCTGGCTGGGGAAGAGGGCGTGGTGGAAGTGGCTCAATATGGTGATGCCGAAAGTGTGGTCACGGGGATTGTCGGCTGTGCTGGTTTATTACCCACTCTCGCAGCAATCAAGGCCGGAAAGAATATTGCTTTGGCCAATAAAGAAACCTTGATTGCCGGGGCACCAGTGGTTTTACCTTTAGTAGAAAAACATGGGGTGAAGTTACTTCCTGCTGACTCCGAACATTCTGCGATTTTTCAATGCTTACAAGGCGTACCGGAAGATGGATTACGACGGATTTTATTAACGGCGTCTGGTGGGGCATTTCGTGACTTACCGGTAGAACAGTTGCCAACGGTTAAAGTTGCTGATGCCTTGAAACATCCCAACTGGTCGATGGGTCAGAAAATTACCATTGATTCGGCAACTTTAATGAATAAAGGCTTAGAAGTGATTGAAGCGCATTATCTCTTTGGAGTCGATTATGACCAAATTGACATCGTGATTCATCCTCAGAGTATTATTCATTCCCTGATTGAGTTACAAGATACATCTGTTCTCGCACAGTTGGGGTGGGCAGATATGCGTTTACCGTTACTCTATGCGCTTTCCTATCCAGATCGCCTCTACACTGACTGGGAACCGCTAGATTTAGTGAAAGCGGGAAGCTTGACCTTTAAAGACCCGGATCATGATAAATATCCATGTATGCAACTGGCTTATCATGCTGGCAAAGCTGGTGGGTTAATGCCGGCTGTTTTAAATGCGGCAAATGAGCAAGCAGTGAGTCTATTTTTAGAAGAAAAAATCGGCTTTTTGGATATTCCGCGTCTCATTGAACAGGTCTGCGATCGCGCTGCTGACTACAACACCCAAACCCCCACCCTTGAAGATATCCTGACAGTCAATCAACAAGCCAGACAAGATGTTCTCTCTGCCGCCCAATCCTTAAAGACGGTAACCGCGTGAGTGATCCTGCTTTTTCCGGTTGGTCGCTAGATGAACGTGACCCGAAAACCATTCAAACTTGGCTTGCTTGGTTTCAGTGGTTTTATGACCATTATTTTCAAGCAGAAACTGAGGGCTGGGAAAATATCCCAGCTTCAGGTGGCGCCCTACTCGTCGGTTCCCACAACGGCGGACTGGCTGCTCCTGATACGATGATTACCATCTATGATTGGTTTCGTCATTTTGGCACCGAACGACCCGCCTATGGACTGATGCATCCTCACATCTGGAAAGCATACCGCCCCATTGCCCAAATTGCCAGTCGCATGGGGGCAATACAGGCCAATCCCCGCCTGGCGATTCCCGCTTTACGCAAAGACGCCTGTGTTTTGGTCTATCCGGGCGGGGGTAAGGATGTCTTTCGTCCGTATTGGGAGCGCGATCAGATTAAATTTTTTGGTCAGCAAGGCTTTATCAAATTAGCGTTGCGAGAGAAGGTTCCCATTGTTCCTGTGGTGTCTTGGGGCGCTCATGAAACGTTATTCGTTTTAGCGGATATTTATGAACCGATGAGGGCCTTTCTGGAGACGTTTAACCTCCCTTGGCTATTTAATCTTGATCCAGAAGTATTTCCTATTTATTTGGGCTTACCATGGGGAGTGGCGTTTGGTCCTTTGATCAATTTTCCGTTTCCCGCCAAAATTCGGGTGCGCCTTTGTCCACCTATTATCTTCGAGCGTTACGGACGAGACGCCGCCAAAGACTTGGACTATGTCCAGCAGTGTTATGACACCGTAGTGGAACAGATGCAAACCCAGCTCAATCAGTTAATAGCTGAGTCCAGTTGAACGACAGGGGGGAGATGACTCACTGGGGCGGGTTTCATTTCCCCTCGACTGTCAAGGATAAAGACTAAAATGAGATAAACCACTGCAATCAGAATTGAAAATGCTCCCGTCGCGATCGCGACAATCTTTCCTTTCGTCATGAAATTTACAAGAGGCAGGACACCTGATAATTTAGCATACCGACCTTTTCCCGTTACATTACTAATGATCTGCAGCGAGCATTAGTGTTCAAATAGGGATTCAAACTCATGGCGGAGAGAATCCGAATTCGCAACTCGCCCCACGAGTAAACTTTCTTCTTGCACTACCGCTAGTTCTTGCTTCCAGTGTTGAATCGGTTCTTCAGACTGGATCCAGAAATTAACAATTTCCGCTAATACTTGATCCCAATCCCAATCGGGTTTATGAGGAATCATTTTTGTCGCCTTAATTAAGCCATCTAGAGAACAGTCATAACTCCCGAGATATGTCTTGCTACGATTCCGTTTACGAGAAAATTGGTGTTGAAATTGAACAAATTTCCCAATGGGAGTAACACCAACAATATCGAACGTATAAGCCATAACAAATCAATCTAAACTTGTCTATGCTTTGCTTTATATTCTAAACACCTGGGATCGCGCAAAATGGTTTATAGTAAACATTTCTTCAAAAAAAGTATAAAAAATTTCTTACGATCAAGTAATTACTTTAGAGCAAGTAACTTAGCCGAACAACCAGCAATTTTGCGTAACGCCGGGTCTTTCGAGTGTAGAAAGAGCCATGAGGTTAAATTGTCCAAGCTTAATTCGGTAAGCGTCGCTCACTAAGAAAAGATCGCGCAGGGTAGCATGAAGTTAAATGCTACTCGTACCAATCGCCAACTTGATGACACTTATCGAAACCATTAAAGCTGACTACGAGCGCTTTCCTGCCAACCAAAGCTACGACATTTATGCTGAAGATGTTTATTTCAAAGATCCCTTGACCGAGTTTCGAGGACTGCAACGCTACCAGTCTTTAATTGACTTTATTAGCACTTGGTTTAAAGATATTAATCTTGAACTCCATGACATTCGACAAGAAAAGAATACGATTTATACGGAATGGACACTGAATTGGACAACCCCTCTTCCTTGGCAACCCCGTATCTCTATTCCAGGTTGGAGTGAACTGAAATTTAATGCTGAGGAAAAAATCATCTCTCATATTGATTATTGGCATTGTTCCCGTTGGGAGGTTATCAAACAGCATTTTCCTCTGTAACAATGAGAATAATGTAAACTTTTTTTAACAACAAGGAGTTTGATCATCATGCGCGTCATCTTAATGACTGGAAAAGGTGGAGTTGGGAAAACCTCGGTTGCAGCAGCAACGGGACTACAATGTGCCAAGTTAGGCTACAAGACTTTAGTTCTTAGTACTGATCCAGCTCACTCTCTTGCGGATAGTTTTGATCAAGAAATGACTCATGAACCCACCCGAGTCCGAGAGAACTTGGATGGTGCAGAATTAGACGCCCTAATGGAATTGGAAGCGAATTGGGGGGCTGTGAAACGCTATATCACTGAAGTATTACAAGCCAGAGGCTTAGAAGGGGTTCAAGCCGAAGAACTGGCAATTCTCCCAGGGATGGATGAAATTTTCGGTTTAGTTCGGATGAAGCGACACTACGATGAAGGGGAATATGATGTTCTCATTGTTGATTCTGCCCCTACTGGTACGGCATTGCGTCTCTTGAGTATCCCAGAAGTGGGGGGATGGTATATGCGCCGTTTCTACAAACCCTTTCGGGGAATGTCTGCAGCATTACGTCCAATTGTGGAACCTATTTTCCGCCCGATAGCTGGCTTTTCGCTACCAACAGAGGAAGTAATGGATGCCCCTTATGAATTCTACGAGGAAATTGAAGCCCTGGAAAAGGTTTTAACCGATAACCAGAAGACTTCTGTGCGACTGGTAACGAATCCCGAAAAAATGGTGATTAAAGAATCAGCCCGCGCTCATGCCTATTTGAGTTTGTATAATGTGGCAACGGATATGGTGGTTGCCAATCGCATCATTCCTGATGAAGTGAATGATCCCTTCTTCAAACAATGGAAAGAGAGTCAGCAAGTCTATCGCCACGAAATTCATGAGAACTTTCATCCTTTACCAGTGAAAGAAGTCCCCTTATTTTCTTCGGAAATGTGTGGTTTAGAGGCGTTAGAATTACTAAAAGAAACACTCTATCAAGGTGAAGATCCGACGCAAGTTTATCATCAAGAACATACGATTCAGGTAAAACAACAGGATGATGGTGCTTACAGCTTAGAATTGTACTTACCCGGAATTACCAAAGATAAGATTCAGTTGAATAAAACCGGGGATGAGTTGAATATTCGCATTGGCAATCATCGACGAAACTTAGTGTTACCCCAAGCACTGGCTGCTCTGCAACCGCGAGGGGCAAAAATGGATGAAGATTACTTAAAAATTCGGTTTGCTAATTAAGAGCGCGGGGGCGAATTGTTATTCGCCTCTACTAATTTCTCTAACGATTTGAATATTTCATTAGAGAACTAATAATTTACGTCTAACTGCTTCCATACAATTCAATAACCTTCCCAGTCGTGTCTGACTACCTTCTTCCCAAATGAGCGAACCGTGAATTGATTAGGTTGCTCCTAAACCCTTTTCTCAATAGAATTTTGGACTTGTTGTCATCCTCCAAGAAAAATCAATCCATAGATATAAGTGGATATACACACAAAAATCTGCTATATTAAATTGCAAGTGATTGCGCTCTTAAGAAAAAACAACTACCGACTGAATCGTTTTTGCGAAATAACCCAGAGATGGGTACGCTTTAATTTTGTGATTTCCGATGATTACCGATACCAACTTACAACCTCAATCATATCCAAAAAGTGCTTTTACTAACTTACCTTGTGTCAACAGTAAAACTAAACGAATGATCGATATTCTGGGTGCTCTGGTGGGATTGAGTC
>CAZAYV010000092.1:0-12005 GCA_964489465.1 uncultured Dactylococcopsis sp.
TGTGCTCTTCCGATCTTATTTCTAAATATAACTAAATAGTTAATTAACTAACAATAACTTCTCTTGCTCTCTTTTGGTGTCACAGATTGAATAAGACATAAACTTGAAAGGAAAGAGATAAAACTTACAGTGATGATTGGAAATGAGATGACTAAAAACAATTGGGATCAGACCTAAATAAGGGGTTTAGTTCGTTAAGGATTACTTTTGATGAGTGAGCAGTTTTTACTATCGCGACAGTTTATTCTCAAACAAAGTTTTTTATATCATAGTAATTCTCGATGCAAGATAAAACCAAACTGTGCTTTTGATCAAAAAGACCGTAATAATATGGAAAAAGAAACTCAATAAAATCTTAAAATTAAGAGTTTTAATTCAGTTTTACTTTAATGAATTTTATTGCAGATTTTTTAAATAAAAACTATAATCCTAAACTAAAATAAAGCTCTTTAAGTTATATTTCTTAAACAACTATGAGTGATTCCTCAGGTCAAGAAATGTCGCTTTTGATTATAGGCTATGGGGATAAAAGAAAAGCGGATAACAGTGCAGGGCGTCACATTGCAGAAGCGATAAAACAGAAAAGACTTAAGTCCGTTCAAGCCCTCAGCGTTTATCATTTATCTTCAAGCCTAGCCTCTCGAGTTGCTAAAGCAAAAATGGTAATTTTCATTGGGTCATATTGTCTCTTAGATGAAATGAATCCCGAAATAATTATCAAACATTTTCTTCCCAACTATGAACAACCTGAGATTGGTATTTCTTACCCCAATCCTCCTTATTCGTTGTTATCTTTCATCAAAAGAGTGTACGGAAAACAACCCGATGCTTATTGGATTTTAGTCCCGGCAGTTCATGATCAACCCAACCAGGAGATATCGTATCTCACTGAAAAGGCGATAAAAAGTACCTTAGAGTATCTAACGGGTGACACCTATCGGCAAAGTGTTTCATCAAAAGCTCATCAACAAGTCAAAGTTAGCCCGAAGCCTTATGGTGAGCAACAAGTCTCATCGAACTGCTACCCGATCTGTTGACACTCCCACGGCTCCGCTTACGCTAAAGCCATGGGATTCTCACGTTTTAGGGAGAGACTAGGTGAAGCTTCGGCTTCACCCCCGTTCTCTTTACCCTCGGTGAGCCTTCTTCGCGACTGTCCGGCGCTACTTTCTCCTCGTTTTTTAACAACCATCGCTGAGGCGATATCTCGGTCTTGCCGATATCCACAATCAGGGCAATGATGCACTCGTTGGGAAAGGCTTTTTTTACCACAATTTACGCCACACTCTGGGCAAATCTGACTAGTACCGTTGGCGTCAACTTTGGCGAAATAGACTCCCCGTTTCCAACAAACATACGAGAGGATATCGACAAACGCTCCCCACGATGCGTCGAGACAGGCTTTTTTTAATGCTGATCGCCCCAATGCCGTGAGGTTTAAGTCTTCCACGAAAATCATCCCTGCTTGATTGCAAAGGTGATGAGCTGTTTGATAGAAGAAATCCTTCCTAGCATTGGTTATCTTCTCATGGACTCTAGCAAGGCGACGGTTAATCTCCTTCCAGCGTCGAGAACCCTTTTTCTTGTTCTTGAGCTTCCGTTGCAGCACTTTCAGCCAGCCTTCGGACTGCTTCAAGAACTTGTGACCTTTAATGAGTTCCCCCTCGCTGGTTGCCAAAAACTTTTCCAAGCCGAGGTCAATACCAATGGGATATCCGTGAGCTGGAACATCAGGGACGGAGACATCATAGGTACAGCAGACGCTGATATAGTATCCGCTTGCTTTTTTGATGACTCTCATCTGCTTGGGAATCAACCCTTCGGGTATCGGACGGGAGTTTCGGAATCGCATTTTCCCTAGCTTGGGAAGCGTGATTGTATTGCCTTGAATAATGTCGGGTTTAACCTGTGGAAAGACAAACGACCGCATCCTTTTCTTAAAGCGAGGAAAGCCAAACCCCCGTTCCCACATATTGATAAAAGCGGTTTCCAATTGTTTGAGAGTTTGTTGAAGAACCTGAGACTGTGGGATTTTCAGGTTAGGGTTCTCTTTCTTCGCATGGGACAGCGACTTGCACTGACTAGCGTAGGTCGGTCGCTTGCTATCGGCAGGGATAATATACTCTGACTCAATAGAGCACCGGTCGATAGGGCATTTTCTAGCCTTAACCCAGTCCTTCCGTTCGCGAAGGGCATAGTTATACACCGAACGGCAGACATCAAGCCACTGGTCGATGACAGAAGCCTGTCGCTGGTTAACTTTTAGCTTGTACTGGAAGTTAAGGGTTAACATTTAGAAAACTTGCTCTTACTTTATAAATAAGAACACAACCTTGAGGAGTTTGTTCTTTTTCGGGCTATCGAAGCCCTCAAAGAACCCGCCTTATATCCCACGCCTAAAGGCAGTGAGCTTTACGGCGACTTTCTGTAAATCAGGATTAGAAATGAAGATACAACCATAACCTTTGTGAGTAAAAGCAACCCCTTCTGGCGCGATCGCGCTAGGAGCAACTGGCAGTTCACCATTGGGTTGTCAGGAAGGATGAAGGATGAGATACCCGTCCAACGTGCCACAATTGTAAGCGGTTTTGTTATCGGGTGACAGGAAATGATTGAGAACAACTGCTAGATCGGTTTCTTCTTTTACAATTAATCCATCAATCATCGTAATTTGACTGAGGAGATGAATAGCCTAAAATAAGGCTTCCTGCTGTCGCCAAAAAGTTATTTTCATTCGCAACATGAATATCATGTAAACTCGTCAATTCCTGCGTTAGTTGCTCCCGAATTCCTAAAATGACTAATAACGAACAGTCTTTAGGAATTGATAAAACACTGCGCATTTTTGAGTATTTAGTGACATGATTTTGATAATCTCCCGTTTTACACTCAATCCAAAATGGTTTATTATTAACTAAAAATAAAATATCTAATTCAAAGTCTTCACCATTTTGCAAAACAATTTGCGGATTTAAAATACTCTTGTAAAATTGTTTGCTTTGCCGAAGTAGCTGACAGAGACTTAAATAAATATAACGTTCAAACCAGCCACCTGTAATGAAGTTAATCACTAAGCCCTTCTTTTGCGGAGAGGCATATAACATTTTATTTTTCCGGTCATACTGATAAGAGGACAAAAAAGCATAATCGCTCATTCGGCTACAGAACTGAGTGGTATAGGTAATTTCAGCTTTACTCCGAGAAGCGAGATTAACTGATAAGTTTTGTCCTTTAGAAAAACTCCGTTTTAATTGGATATAAAAGTAACTTAAATCAGCATACTTTTCACCTAAATAAATTGCTAATTTATTAAAAACCTCTTCGTTGTCATCAGGAATATGATACTTTTGTACTGTAATTCCTTGATGAACCAACCAATTAATAACTTCACGGTCTTCAGCGATTGTTTGTGCTTGGTCCGAATGCTCTGAATAAGAAGTATTTTGAGAGAAAGAAGAAGGAATTAATGCAGTTTCATGCCCGTTAATATCTTGAGATAATTCTTGTAAATGATTCTGAAAGAGTTGGACTTGTTCTTGGAGAAATTGTAAGCGTTCTTCAGGAGAATTGATCGTTGCTGGTTCTGAGTTTGAGCGTTGATTAGCTTGTTGGCGTGTTAACGAATATGTACCAATAATTGAACCGGTTGTACTTCCCAGGAGGACAGCGATTTTTCCACGATTTGGAAATAAAATGGTAACTAAAATTCCGCAACTTAAGGTTAAGGTGGGCAGGATAAGAAAATTAGTAACTTTTGAGTTCATTACTCTGTCCTTAGTAATGGAAAAACAAGCGCAAAAAATGTGACGCCCTCTCTGGATAAGAGATGATAATCTGATTACAGTGTACAAACAGTCGAAAAGGTGTGCAGTATCAACGGTTTGTCATTGACGTTCAACAGCAGCAAGGAAAAATGATTAACTTGAATGCTGCTCAAACGCATTATTTACGGCGCGTGTTACGATTAGCCGTAGGCGATCGCGCTGTAGCCATGACCGGCGAAGGAACGGCTTGGATTGTTCAGTTGACTGCTGACAAGGCAGAAATTATTGCCCCCATTGAAGTTCAAACCGAACTTCCCGTCAACGTCACACTGTTGGTTTCCTTGCCCAAACCAGGCATTGACGAAGTTGTCCGTTGTTGCACCGAAATTGGTGTAACAACTATCATTCCTATTTTGAGTCAAAGAACACTACTGAAGCCCAGTGTTAATAAGTTAACTCGTTGGCAGCGCATCGCACAAGAAGCAGCCGAACAATCTGAACGCGCGATCGTGCCGACAATTTGGGAACCGATCCCCTTATCCGAAGCCCTCAGCAACTACAGTTCAACTTCGACGCATTGTTACTTTTGTACCGCCCGCTACGATGTTCCGTTATTGAGTACCGTGTTATCCGGTCAACTTGCATTTGGAGACTCGGTTGTTATGGCAACGGGTTGTGAAGGGGGATGGACAGAGTCAGAAATTCTCGAAGCCCAGGAAGCGCAGTTTCAACTGGTTTCTTTAGGAAGACGGATCTTGCGTGCGGTAACAGCCCCCATCACTGCCATGAGTCTAGTTGCAAGCTTCTCTGAAGAAATACAGCCTCAATCATGAATGAGAGACACGGCTGGGGTGAGGGAGGCACTTTTAGGAGAGTGAGTTCATCCTTACTGTTCTAACTTCAGCACTGCCATAAAGGCTTCTTGAGGCACATCAACGGTTCCAATCGCTTTCATCCGCTTTTTCCCTTTCGCTTGCTTTTGCAGCAGTTTCTTCTTCCGAGAAATGTCACCACCGTAGCACTTGGCTAACACATCTTTCCGCAGGGGAGGAATGTGGGCGCTGGCAATAATGCGGGTCCCAATTCCCGCTTGCACCGGAATTTTGAACTGTTGCCGGGGAATGAGTTCTTTCAATTTTTCCACCAGGGATTTCCCCACCGAGTATGCCTTATCGCGATGGACAATCATGGCAAGGGAATCAACGGATTCATTATTGACCATGATGTCTAGCTTCACTAAGTCATTGGCACGATAGCCGAGGAAATTATATTCCATGCTGGCATAACCGCGCGATCGCGATTTCATTTGGTCAAAGAAATCAGTGACGACTTCTGCTAAGGGTAACTCGTAAACCAACGTGGTGCGGGTAGGGGTAAAATACTTCATATCTTTGAAGTCGCCCCGTCGCACCTGACACAGTTCCATCAAAGGACCCACATATTCTTCTGGGGTGATAATTTCCAAATGAATATAAGGTTCTTCCACCACTTCTCGTTCTTGCGGTGAGGGAAGCTGGCTGGGATTATCCACTTCAATGATTTCCCCATCGTTGAGCATTACGCGATAAATAACGGAGGGGGCAGTAACCACTAAGTCTAAATCATACTCGCGTTCCAGGCGTTCTTGAACAATTTCCATGTGGAGTAAGCCTAAGAACCCACAGCGGAAACCAAAACCCATCGCACTAGAAGTTTCTGGTTCATAAGACAGGGCCGAATCGTTCAGTTTCAGTTTATCCAGGGCATCCCGTAAGTCCGCATAATCATCGGTACTGGTGGGGAATAAGCCACAAAAGACCATGGGTTTCGCTTCTTTATAACCGGGAAGTGGAGAGGAAGCCGGTTGATTGGCAAGAGTAATCGTATCCCCGACGCGGGCATTTTCTACCGCTTTAATCGAGGCAGCCAGGTATCCTACTTCTCCGGCATGGAGTTCGTCTACCGGCACTTTAGTAGGAGAAAGAATACCGATTTCATCAATTTCGTATTCTTTTTGCGACGCCATCAATCGAATGCGATCGCCAACTTTGACGCTGCCATCCACCACCCGGAAATAGACAATGACACCGCGATAGGGGTCATAATAACTATCAAAAATAAGCGCGCGTAAGGGGTCTTTAATTGTGTCACTGGGTGGGGGAATCAAGTGGACAATCGCTTCTAAAATTTCATCAATCCCTTTCCCCATCTTTGCTGAAGCCATAATGGCATTGCTGCAGTCTAAACCAATGGCTTCTTCAATTTCTTCTAAAACCCGTTCCGGTTCGGCACCGGGTAAATCAATTTTATTTAAAACGGGGATAATTTCTAAGTCCTGTTCTAAAGCAAGATAGATATTGGCTAAGGTTTGCGCTTCTACCCCTTGCGAGGCATCAACCACGAGTAACGCCCCTTCACAGGCAACTAACGACCGCGAGACTTCATAAGAAAAGTCCACATGACCCGGGGTATCAATCAAGTTTAAGACATAGGTTTCCCCATCTTTGGCGGTGTAATTCATCCGCGCTGCCTGTAATTTAATCGTAATCCCGCGTTCTCGTTCCAAGTCCATGTTGTCAAGGAACTGTTCTTTCATTTCCCGTTCTTTCACGGTATCCGTCCATCGCAGCAGTTGATCGGCCAAGGTGGATTTACCATGATCGATGTGAGCGATGATGGAGAAGTTACGAAAACGAGAAACAGGAACGTTAGTCATATCAAATCCTCGGTTGGCAAACCTTAAACAAGCGGGATGAAGTTGATCGCGCAATAGCCTGATCTTAACTTGAGTTCTATTTTAAACAGATGGAAGGGGATTATGTGCGCAGTTGGTCTAACACTTCGTTTAAGCCCACAGAATTGGAGGCTTTAAACAAAACGCGATCGCGCGGGGCAATCATCTCCTTTAAGCGTTCAACCAGCGCCGTTTTATCTTGAAAACATTCACTGGGCACTGATTTAGCAGCAGTGGCAATGGCTTCGGTTTCTGGGTCATCCACCAAGACCAAAAGATGATCCAAGTTCAGTTGTGCCACCTTTTCTCCCACTTGCCGATGTAGTTCTTCCGATTGCTCTCCCAATTCTTTCATTGTGCCTAAAACGGCAATGTGACGGTCGCCGGGGGTATCTTTCAGTAACTGTAGGGAAGCAATCATGGACTCAACCCCCGCATTGTAGGTTTCATCGAGAAGCACAATATCATTATCTAGGGTATAACGGCGCGATCGCGCCCCTGGTAATTCCACGGTAATTCCCTTTTGCAGTGGCGTTAAGTCTAAATTAAGCGTTTTCGCCACCGCTAGGGCTGCCAGATAATTAGAGGCATTATGGACACCGGCTAAGGGCAGGGGAAAGGTCAAATCGTCTACGGCTAAGGTTTCTCCATCCAGTAACCGCCCTTGCAAGTCTCCGCCATCTAACCCATAGGTTAAGGTTTTTCCGTTCCAGACGGTGGCTGCTGTGTTGATCAAGCGGTCGTTATCGTGATTTAAAATTGCTGTTGCTTCCCGAGGCATCTGTTCAAGGAGTTCACACTTCGCTTGCGCGATCGCTTGTCGTGATCCCAAGCGACCAATGTGTGCCGTCCCCACATTTGTAATTAAGCCCACAGTGGGCTGGGTAATATCCGTGAGTTCAGCAATTTCGCCACGGGCTCGCATTGCCATTTCTACGACAGCATAGTCATAATTTGAATTAAGGCGTAGCAGTGTTTTGGGAACACCAATTTCATTGTTTTGATTCGCTTCTGTCTTTAAGACCTTACCATATTGTGAGAGAACGCCAGCGATTAACTCTTTTGTTGTCGTCTTTCCCACTGAACCGGTAATGCCAATAATCGGAATTGTGTGTTGTCGCCGCCACCACTGAGCAATTGTTTGATAGGCACTCAGCGTATTTTCCACATAGAATTGAGAGATATGAGCAGGGAGAGGGTCAGAAAAATTCTGATTAAGAATTAATGCACTTGCTCCCGCCTGTATGGCATTTTCTACAAAACGATGACCATCAAATTTATCCCCAACCAAAGCGATAAATATTTCTCCTGCTTTGAGATGACGAGTATCGGTATTAATACCTGTGACTTTTTTACGAGTCCAATCGTCACTTAAAACTTGATTTAAAGGTTTAATAATGTTTGCTAATATGGGCAAAGTTAAAGATGGATTCATGATTAGGCTCTCCTTATCGTAAACTTAAATTATTTTTTTAATCCAACTCAAGCGGAAGCTTACCTAGCGTCATTTTATCAATTACTATCAACAGAAAATTAAGTTTTTGTCTCGACCATTTTTATATCATTTTTAGTAAAAAATGCCAACTAACCAACTTCAAGAAAAGATTTATAATCACTTAAAAGACTGTATCTTACAAGAAACACCCGAACAAGTAGTAGGGCGATATGATAACCTTTTTGTCAAAGCGACTGGTTATGAAGACCCAGAAATTCGCGAAGCCCTGGAAACAATTACAAAAGCGGAGACAGCAACAACAGATTTTTCTTCTTTTTTAAGTGATTGTTGTTACCTTGCCATCAATCGCTGGCTGAAGCAAGAACCCGAAACACAACAAGTTATTGGCGATTTAGTTAAAATTTTTGAAGGCATTCCTCCTTTTGCCCGTTCTCAAACCATGGCTTCTCGTCGCATTCGAGAAAAGGTTTCTCAATTCAGTAAAAGCGACTATTTATTAAGAATGCAACGTTTGCGAAATGTATTAACAACGAGAGAAGAAACTCAGCGAGATAAATCGCAGCCTTTAGCAACGATTTTAGGACGTTATCCTTTTTTATTTGAAGATTGTATTTTTCCTCAAGAAAGCTATTCTGAACTGAAAACAACCCTGAAAAATTTTCAGGGAAAATGGCAATATAATTTTGAAGTTTCTCTTTCTAGCTATATTACTAACCAAGTGCGTTTGGCACGGTTAGCCCAGCGTTATGATTCTTTTGAACAAGCACGAGCATCAATCACTCCTATTCCTAATCCTACCCTATTGAAAGAGCCAGAATTAATTTCAACGCTCCAGCATTTTATCAGTGGTGTGCAAGGGAAATCCACGTATCAGGATTTAGCGAAACGTTTTCTCATTCATAGTAGCAAAGCCGATACCTTTAAAGTTTATAAAAAAGACCTGTATGAATATTTAACCAGTTCAATTAGCGGGGAATATGTGCAAAAGCAGTTGAAGCAGCGTCTTGCCGATCACTTAAAACAGACATTAACCGATTGGGATCGACAAAAACCAAATGAACAATTAATTTTACGAGTTGCCAATAGTTTACTCAAATTTATTGTTGTTGAAAGTCGGCAAAATATTAATCATTATCTCTATCTCGATTTGATTACACATTTAGGACCGACTCAAACGGTGGGATTATTGCTCAAGATCGTTTTACTCTCTCCTAAGATTAATCCTTATCTGACGAGCCGGTTTGCTATTTTATATGCTCATTACGAACAGACGCCAAGAGATAATGTGCATTGGCTTTTCAAGTCCTTAGAAAACTTGAATATTGCTTTAACCATTTACAACAGTACAATTGATTTATCTTATTGGCGTTCGGTAAATTCAATTTCTTTTTAGATCGCGTCAAGGGAAAATTCTTGGATTGCCGGATAAAAGTTTTTATTTTCATGACTGGGGCGAGATAACTTAATCAACGCAAAGCGCTGTAAGGGGGTTAGTTTTTCCCAAGCTTCGACACTAATTTGAAGATTAAATGCCCGGGCTTTATCTTGGACTGATGCTGGAATGGATTGAGCATTCAGCCAAGGGGGATGAGGATCAATGTCTAATTCTTTTGCCGGCGCACCTGTATATTGAGTCACTAGATTTTGTAGATAATTTTTATAAGCCGTCATTTGATCCGGTGTTTCACACGGTTGCTTGACCAGTGTATCTCGTTCTTCCTGGCTCAATTGGTGCCAATGGTGTAGCTTGAGTTTAACCCCGCAAGTATCTAATTTGAGACGAACTTGCATGGGAATGCAACGCAAATCGTTAACAAAGTCGGCTTCAAATTGAAAGAACATCAGTTTATTAGTCATTGGTCATTGGTCATTAGTCATTCGTCCTTCGCTTTGAGTTCGGTTATGAGGTGGGTAGGAGTTTTTTGAGGGATGTTTGCAATTTCGGTTCTTCAGTCTCTTCTCTTTTTTCAAGATCTTTCGTAATGGGAATTAACTGTACGGCACAGGCTTTCAGTTCCGGTTGTTTAGACGAAGGACAAGCTTCCGGATGAGTCAGGGCATTGGCTTCGGCATCATCAGCCCAAAGTGCCCCCCAGTGCATGGGAATAAATACTGTGCCTGGGGCAATGGCTTTGGTTATTTTAACGCGGAAGCGCGCTTTACCCCGGCGCGATCGCGCTTCGACCCACAGTTCTGCCTCGGTTTCTTCTAATCCAATGTTCTTCGCATCCCGGGGATGAATTTCTAATTCCGCGTAGGGGTGCATTTTATTAATTTTGGGAATGTGTCCGGTGCGAGTTTGCGTGTGCCAGTGGCCATATAAGCGTCCGGTGGTTAAAACGTAAGGATACCGTTCATCTTCGGGTTCAGCGAGTCCATGAGAATGAACCGCCGCAAAATTAGCCCGTCCATCGGCGGTGGGAAAGTGGAAGTCCGTGTAGAGACGTTTCCCAGAAGTAACGGTTTCGGTTTCGTGATCGGGACAGGGCCATTGGATTGCCCCTTCTTGTTGTAAGCGTTTGTGAGATAATCCGGTGAGATCGCAAACGCGATCGCGCGTTAATTCCACAAACTCTTGATACACTTGCGCGGCTGTCTCAAAGGCAAACTGTTTTGTAAATCCGAGGCGTCGTCCCACTTCTGCAAAAATCTCCCAATCCGGTTTCGCCACCCCTGGTGCTTTCGCAAACGCCGGACAGAGGGTGATCACTCGTTCCGAATTGGTCATTACTCCGGCTTTTTCTCCCCATTGGGCTGCCGGTAGCACTAAATGAGCGTAGGCAGCGGTTTCCGTGGGATAATAGGCATCTTGATAGACCGTAAATCGCGACTTTAATAACGCTTTTTTCGTCCGTTCAATATCGGGCATACTCACTGCTGGATTGGTGGCAGCCACCCAAAACAGTCCCACTTCTCCGGTTTCTAAGCCGCGAATCATCTCCCAAGCATCTCGCCCAGGCTGCGGATTAATCCTCCCAGGGGGCAATCCCCAAGCCTGTTCTAAGGCTGCGCGATGTTCGGCATTTTTCACCACGCGGTAACCGGGAAGAATGTGGGCGAGTCCACCGGCTTCCCGTCCGCCCATCGCGTTGGGTTGTCCCGTGAGAGAAAAGGGACCTGCCCCCGGTTTACCAATATTAGCGGTCATCAGATGTAAATTAATCAAGGTGCGCACTTTTGCCGTGCCTTCCGAGGATTGATTCATCCCCATTGACCACAGGGATAGCACCCGTTCGGAGTCTCCCCAATACCGGGCTGCTGCTTCGAGGTGATCAATGGGAATGCCGCATTTTCTCGCTACCACTTCTGGCGGATAATGGCGAATCACTTCCGCATAATCGGGAAAGCCTTTTGTACATTCATCCATGAAAATGCTGTCAAATTTCCCCCACTTCATCAATAAATAGGCAATGCCGTTGAGGAGATCAATATCGGTTCCCGGCTTAATCGCTAAATGCAAATCCGCTGCTTCTGCAGTTTTCGTGGCGCGCGGATCCACCACGATCATTTTCACATTGCGATTGCGCTTGTGATGCTTACGGAGACGATTAAAAATAATCGGGTGGCACTCAGCGGTATTCGTGCCAATGAGAAAAGCGCAATCGGTTTCTTCTAAATCATCGTAACAACAGGGCGGACCATCAGAACCGAAACTCTGCATATAACCGGCAACAGCTGACGACATACACAAACGAGAATTAGCATCAAAATTATTCGTTCCTAGACACCCTTTGAGCAGTTTTTGGGCCGTATAGTAGTCTTCCGTTTGCAGTTGTCCGGACCCATACATACAGATGCCATCAGCACCGTGGGTTAGCTGAACCCGTTTAATTTCTTGTACGATGCGCTCAAATGCTTCCTCCCAACTGACGCGACGAAACGGTTCTTCGAGGGAGTCTCGCAGCAGGGGATATTTAAGGCGACTTTTGGCGGTGGCTTCGGTAACGGTTGCCCCTTTGACACAGACCATGCCTTTACTGGAAGGGTGGGCGCGATCGCCGCGCACTTGCCAGATTGGATTCCCTTCACTATCGCGATTGACCGCTTTTCCGGGTTGGGCGGGCGGTAAAAC
>CAZAYV010000092.1:12105-17814 GCA_964489465.1 uncultured Dactylococcopsis sp.
ACGAATGACCAAGGACAAAATAGTTACGAATCCGATTCTTTCGTCTTCGCAACCGGTTCGGCAACCAGTTCTACTTCTTCTTCTCCTTCATGGAACTCGGCAAAGGATCCTTTCGGTTCTTTGAGGAAAAAAGCACAGAGAAACGCAACAATTAAGCCAGCAATCCCTAACACTTGGAAAAAAGTACGGTCAGCGGCGGGACCGGCAGGGAGTAAACTATAGAGGGTGAGATAACAAACCGCCCCAACATTACCATAGGCCCCAACACTGCCTGCAATTTGTCCGGTGACACGGCGCTTGATCAGAGGGACAATTGCATAGGTTGACCCTTCCGCTGCTTGAACAAAGAAGGAACAAGTCATGGTCAAAATAATTGCTAACGGTAAGAACCAAGTATTATTCACCATTCCCATCATTAGATAGCCGATTCCCATCCCCCCGAGTAGAATTGCCATTGTCCATTTACGCGATCCCATTTTGTCCGAGATTAAGCCACCCCCAGGACGAGAAACGAGGTTCATAAACGCATAGCTAGAGGCAATCATTCCCGCATTGGCAGGATTAAGATCAAAAGTAATCTCAAAGAAAGCCGGCAGCATGGAAACCACAGCTAACTCCGAACCAAAGTTAGTGAAATAAGTGAGTTGCAACAAGGCAACCTGATTAAAGTTATAGCGATCATCTGCTGGATAACGCTTTTTCCCTGTCATTAAATCTCGGTTTGCATCATAGGCTTTGTAGGCTTGGAAGGCATAAAGCCCTAATAACACTAACCAAACTAATAACAGTTGTCCTTGATTGAGGAATCCCACACTGTTTAAACGCCAGGCGAGTAACGCTAAAACTCCAGCAAGGGGAAGATTCATTAAGAGTAACAACCAGAAGTCTCGTTTGCTAGTGACTTCCATTCCGCCGTGACGTTCAGGTCGTTGATAGACTCGTCCTGGTGGCGTATCTTCAACGGAGAAGAAATAAAGAACACCATAAATAGCAGCAGCAACGCCAGTTAGCATAATTGCTAAACGCCAGTTCGCCTCACCACCAGAAATAAAAGATAATGCCAATGCAATCGAAGGAAGGGTAAAGGCAGAAGCAGCAGACCCAAAGTTACCCCAACCCCCATAAATTCCTTCTGCGACACCGATTTCTTTCGGTGGGAACCACTCAGAAACCATACGAATGCCAATAACAAATCCTGCACCGACAATCCCTAAGAGAAGTCGGCTGATGACTAAGGTATTGAAATCATTAGCAGAGGCAAATAAGAAGCAGGGAATTGCCGCATAGACCAGTAATGTGGAAAAGGTAATGCGTGGCCCAAAGCGATCCAGCAACATGCCAATTAAAATCCGTGCAGGAACGGTTAGGGCAACATTACAAATTCCGATTGTTTTCATTTGGTCAACACTTAGCCCTAAATCATCTTTAATTATGGTTGCTAAAGGGGCAAAGTTGAACCACACAACAAAAGTTAGAAAAAAGGCAAACCACGTTAAATGGAGAATTCGATTACGACCGTGAAATGAGAGAATATTCATTAATCTATTACTTTATTTTTTTCGATAGATAAACAACAAAATCACAAAGAATTGGGTTTAATTGAGTTAGCTTTTATCAACTGAATTGCCTCTACTTTAATAATGAAAAACGATAAATTTAGTATTTTTTGTTACAAAAATCAATTATTTATGTTTTGATTGCATTATTTTATTTTGAATTTTGCATAATAGCAGTTTTTCTAATAAAAAACCCTGCCGCAAAATGCAGGATTAATTAAAGAGAGTAAGGACAATTGCTACTTATTTTACCGATTCTAATTCAACGGTTTGTGATGACTCTTTTTTAGTTTATTTGGGAGTAGCACCAAATTCATCAATTAAGATTTGCCTTAACACTTGTGGTAAATCTTCACAGGGAATTCCCTTTTGTACTCGCTGACCTAATTGGGCGTCTTTTCCCACTTTACCGCCCATAAATAGATCAACCGCTTCTACCATATTGCCATCTTTGCGGGCTTTGGTTCCCATTAAACCAATATTAGCAACCTGGGGTTGACCACAAGAATTCGGGCATCCGGTCCAATGAATTCTTACGCCATCGGGAATGTTTAATTCTGCTTCTAATTGTCGGGCAACATCTAAAGCACGTTGTTTGGTTTCAACTAAGGCGAAATTACAAAAGGTTGCCCCGGTACAAGACACCAGCGATCGCGTTAACGGCTCCGGTTCAATACTAAATTTTTCCAGTAAAGATTCACTAAGAAACGTCTCTAATTTTTCTTCAGCAATATGAGGAATAATCACATTTTGTTCGACGGTCAAGCGAATTTCACTTTCCCCATAAACCTCCGCTAAACGAGCCAAATCAAATAAATCATTAGCGGATAATCGCCCAACAGGAACATTGATTCCTGCATAATATTTCCCCGCTTGTTTTTGGGCATGAACACCAATATGATCGCGCTTATCCCAATCAATCACATCTTCTGCGGCTGCAGTGGCTAAAGGTTGACCAAACGCTTCTTTAACTAATTTCCGAAACTCATCCATTCCTAATGCTTCAATCAACCACATTAAACGCGACTTTTGACGATTGGCTCGCAACCCATAATCGCGATACACTTCTAAAATTGCTCGGGAAATCCCCACCACAAATTTTTCTGTTGGCGGAATCCAAGCATTAAGGGGAATCGCTGCTTCACACCGTTTAGAAGAAAAGAAACCACCCACTAAAACATTAAATCCTAATTCCCCTTCTTTATAAGCAGGAACAAAGGCAATGTCATTAATTTCAGCGTGAACAGAATTATCTCGTCCGCCTTCAATGGCAATATTAAACTTACGGGGTAAATTCGTAAATTCAGAATTGCCTTCCCCAGAATTGGTAATCATATCTTGCACTTTTTTCACCAATTCCCGAGTATCAATTAATTCTTCTCCGTCTAACCCCGCCATGGGAGAACCGGTGATGTTACGAACATTATCCATTCCGGACTGCATGGACGTCATGCCAACCGTATGCAATTTGGAGAAAATTTCCGGAATATCTTCTAAACGAATTCCTCGTAACTGAATATTTTGGCGGGTTGTAATATCAGCACTACCGTCATCACCATAGCGCTGTACGATTTCTGCAAGGGTTCGGGTTTGTTCACTATTGAGAATGCCATTAGGTGTTCGCATTCGCAACATAAACTTCCCTGGTGTTACGGGACGGTAAAAAATCCCTAACCACTTTAAACGTTGTTCAAGATCGGTTTTATCAACGGCTTCCCAGCCAATTTGGGCAAAGTGTTCTAATTCTTCTTTAACGGCTAGTCCATCTTTTTCTGCTTTGAATTTTTCAAATTTATTTTTGGAATTTTGTAAATTCTCTGTAGTAGTCATATTTTTTTAAGTCGCTTGTATATTCCACTAAATTCAATGAATAATTAACCACTTCTATTCCTGATTTAAAAAGAAGCCTGTGTGAGTAATTGTATAGAGAGATACCGTTTTTTTCTTTCGATGTGTTTTTTCCATTTTTTTAATGCAAGAAAAGAATTAACGGCGATTGCAGGGGGAACAGCCTTTTACTCCAACCATGAGACTTTTGTGTATGGCAGGCAATACGCAATTAGGTTAGGACGTTTGATGTGGCTGGGAATGCGACCGTCTCGGTCACTACTGCTCTCATAATGTCCTGACTAAAACCCGTAGCGCTATAGAGCAATCGTTAGTGATAACTTATCCCCACAAACCCCCTGATTAAAGGGGGCTTTGAGCAAACCTAGAAGGGCTATATTCTATCCCAGTATGATTTTTCTGAGTAGTGCAGTCTAATTATTTCACTTGACTTTCCACTTTTTTATCTGAAGAAATAGTGGCAACTCTGGGTTGGGGACTCTCGCCATAAGTTGCATAAAATAGGCAGCCAACAAACAACCCTCCACCAATTAAATTACCAATGGTTACTGGTAAGAAATTCCACAAGACCATCTCGGTTCCTGAAATGGGAGAACCGAGGATGACTCCTGTCAAAATAAAGAACATATTAACAACAATGTGTTCCATACCCAGTGCAACAAACGTCATAATTGGCCACCAACAAGTGAGGACTTTACCAGGAACAGATTGACTAACAATTCCTAGCATGACTGCGAAGCAAACTAATATATTACAGATAATTCCTCGTACAATCATCAGTAAGAAACCATTCGCTCCCATTTCGCTGACACCAATGGTTCTGGTTTCTGCAATTGACATAATTTTCTGAGCTACCTCATTGGGCTCAATTGTAAAAGCATTGGTTAGGGAAAAACTGATTGCTAAGGCTGCAACTAGACACCCTAAAAAGTTTCCCAAATAGACCCAAAGCCAATTTTTAACAATCAATCCCCATCGGGTCAGTCCTGATAGTTTAGCCGTCGCCATTAATGCAAAATTTCCAGTAACCAGTTCCATTCCAAAAAGGACAATAAGCACAAAACCCCAAGGAAAAATAACAGCAGCTACGAATGGAATCCCAGATTGAACGGCGATTGTCATCGCTAAAGTAGTTGCAATTCCTAATATTAATCCAGAATAAAAGCCACGAATTAACATATCCTTGACGGAAAGTCTAGCTTTTATGTCCCCTGCTTGTGCCATCTTTTTAATGACTTCGCGAGGTATAGTGTAATCCATTTTAAAATTCTCCTATTTCCCTTAATTCCAATTCAACATTGATTGATTTACCACTTTTTATAAGGCAAGAACTTGCCTTCCATAATCATTTGCACGCGATCGCCTTTGGGATCTTCTACTTTTTCAACGTTGAAAGTAAAATCGATCGCGCTCATAATGCCATCGCCAAATTTCTCATGAACGACACTTTTGACCGGCATTCCATAAACTTGCATAATTTCATACAACCGATAAATTAAGGGATCGGTTGGAATTTGAGGGTCTAAAGATCCTTTTAAGGGAGGTTCCGTCAATTTCTCTGCTAATTCAGTACCTAATCCTAAAGCAGAAAGAATTTTTTTGGCTTCTGCTTCATCGGCACTGGCCTGACGATAAATCACAGATGCAATCCAAACTTCATCGCGCCCAACCGCCTTTTCAAGATCAGCAAACGTCATCCCCTTTTCTTTTTTCGCTGCCAATAGCTTGCTGGTGATCTCGGGAAACTCTTTCATTTAGATACCTCTATCCTTTGCATTAGTGTTACGCTATCCTATGGCTTTGGTACAAGCTGTATAGGTTATTACGAATTGAAAAGAAAAATGAGAGCTAAGGGCTCACTTTTTCTGAGACTGGCATGATTAATTCCATAAGAAAATCAGCAATTTGGAAACATTTCCGAGCTAGATTCTCCTGAAATTAATTTCTGAATTTTTTCTAATCTACTCATTAAAACTTAGTATTTTCGTGTTATTTGTTACAAAAAAATAAGCTTTATGTTGAAAATGCATCAAATATTAACTAAATTGACATAAGAGGCATTTTGAAATGGGTTTGCTTTATTATGTTATTGAAATCACTTTTATTTTGTTTTTTGCGGTGAGCAAGATCAACTGAAGTCCCTTTTATATTCAGATTAATTCTGAAAATATAGAAAAGAAGATCAGATCAAAGATGACAGCAAAAATGACAAACTTGATAATGGCAAAATCCATTTGTAGGGTGTTTTCGCTTTGGTCATGATTCGGTTGCTTAGTTAAAGAGTGTTGAACATTACTGTTATCTT
>CAZAYV010000093.1:0-17762 GCA_964489465.1 uncultured Dactylococcopsis sp.
TCAGACGTGTGCTCTTCCGATCTAGAAAAGTGGATGAAAAGATTGATCGCGCTTCTATTTTTTCTGAGAATTCTAGAAACGACTCAAAAGCAATCTTTATCTATAATCTTGGTAACACGCTAAAGTGACAAAAGACAAAAAATGATGAAATAAACAACCGATGAATACGACACCAGGTGAAGGAGAGCGGCGAGCTATCAGTGGATATGAGCCCCAATATTTAGTGGGTGCAGAACTGGTCAAACGTGGCCTTGCTAATAGAGATTTAGAATGGCTAAGAGTAGCTGATCCCGAAGCTGGTCGTGTTGACGATCTACAACTGGCACATACTGCAAGAATTGATGCTTATCAAGTGAAATGGAAACAGTATGGCGGAAATATTAGTTTCAATGACCTGATAAAGGGAAATCAAGAAGAACCTGCTCTAATTGCCCAACTTGCGGATGGCTGGCAACGACTAACAGAGCTTTATCCAACACGACGGATTAGGGTTCACCTAGTTACAAATGCCTCTCCTAGTCCAACTGCAAAATTGCCAGAACCTAAAACTGCTTCTAAACGTAGACCCTACCACCTGGCAGCTTTTATCGAGCAGGAGTGGTATCCAAAACGCAGAAGTCAAACTATAGACTTAACAGGAGAATGGGAAGCAGTTTGGGAATTGCTTTGTGAGGCTACCAATCTTTCCATTGAGGAATTTCAAGCGTTTATCCTTGATTGTTATCTCGACTTTAATACTCAGCGACCTGAAGATAATGATGATATTAAGGCAATTGTAAATTTATTATTAAGTACAGCTGGCGATCCAGAACAACGAATTGAACTTAAGCACGATGAACTTTTGCAGAGATTAGGGTGGCAAACTAGATATGCCTACCGAAATAAGCATGAATTTCCAGCTCCAACATTTTTGTATCAACCAATTCAAAGTACAGTTAGAGAGATTGAGTCTGCCGTTACTTCATTACCTGGAGGATACATTGGCGTTTTCGGCGCGCCTGGTTCTGGGAAATCTACATTGCTAACCCAAACTCTCCGCTCTCTACGTGATATTGTTTTGCTTCGATATTATGCTTATGTTCCCGATTCACAAGATGCATCTATTCTTCGGGGAGAATCAATAAACTTTCTTCAAGACATTACCTTGCGACTACAAGATGCAGGCATCGGGAAAAGTGATCGCCCTGATCCTAAAGATCGAATAGCACTGCTTAGCCTTTTTCATGAGCAACTTCAAAAATTAGGGGAGAATTATCAGCAGAAGGGGTTGAAGGCTATCATTTTAATTGACGGGCTTGACCACATTGAGCGAGAACAGAATCCAGAACGCTCTTTTTTAGAAGATTTGCCGCAACCCAGCGAAGTCCCAGATGGTGTTTATATTATTTTAGGCAGTCAGACTGAGGAATTGGCTTTACCGCCCGCAATCAAGCGACTTTTTCAACAGCACCAAAAGTGTCGCATAGAAATGAGCCGTTTAACTCCCTCCGATATCAATCAGATTGCAAGGGAAACCATACCAATCCTAAGTCAAGAAGAACTGCAACAAGTTTACCAACTCTCCGACGGCCACCCTTTGACTCTAATCTATCTCCTGAAGCAACTCCAGCAATTGGAAACAGCAGAAGAGCGTTCCCAGTTACTAGAAGAAGCAGTTCCCTACAAAAACGACATTGAAGAACAGTATTGGGCTCATTGGCTAAAAATTGAGGAAGATGAACCCTTGACTCACACACTAGGGCTACTTGCCAGAGTACGTGGCAGAATCCCTATGGAATGGGTGGCTAGATGGGCTAAAGAAACACTTCGTCAACTTAGAGACTTATTTTTAACTTACTTTCAAGAAGAGGGTCAAAATCACTGGGTATTTTTCCACAACAGTTTTCGTCTTTTCCTTATAGAAAAAACAAGAACCCCCCTTCCTGGTCAAACTGAGGAACAATTGGATCAAGAATACCACCGAGAACTGGCAAAATACTATGAACAATCTCCAGAACCTTGGCAGTGGGAAGCCTTATTTCATTGGTACCGTAGCGGAAATTACAGTACTGTTGTAGAAAAGGCAACATTTGAGTGGTTTGGCAAGCAAGTTGAAGCCTTACGTCCCATTGATGCTGTTAAGACTGATGTTAGATTGACCCTCAAAGCAGCTGGACATTGCAAAAATGTGATCGCTTTAATCAAATTAACATTAGTTGGTTCTGGTTTAGAGCAAAGAGAGAGAGCCTTAGAAGAGTCTGAATTGCCTGAACTGCTCATAGAATTAGGAGAGTTAACTCAAGGAGTAGAATGCCTCCGCGATGGAAATCGGCTCCGTCTTCATGTCAATGCAGAAGAACGTTCTTTGCAACTCAGTATCCGTTTATTAGAAGCTGGTTTGGAACGAGAAGGGGAACGTATATTTGAGTTAGCTGAGCCTTTGGAATTACTGGCAGGTCAACCAATCACAGAAGGAGTTTCACCCTCTTATAACTATGAAATTCGCTTACTTCACGAATGGGTCAAAAGTGCCATTGTTTTTCGGGGAGTAAAAGAAGTCATTGAAAAGGTTCGCTGCATTCGTATTGATGTCCAAGATAAATTGTCTGGGCTCAGAGTAAGTGATAATCAACAGGACGAATCTGAACAAGAAACTCAAGACTTGCAGAAATGGCTATTACTGCAAGGCGCATTGACATGCCTAGAAAAAGATGATGATTTGTCAGGATGGAAGGCTTTCTTGAATGCATTTGATCTTAACCAAGATCGAAAATACCATTTTGCTTTCCTTTTAAATTCGGTTGAAATGGCTTTCGTAAAGGACAAAAGCCTTGCTCACTCTCTATTGAAAGAACTTTTAACTGAATTTGACCCCTCAGAATTAGATGGTTGGTACAGGGAAACAGAACAATTTAAGGCTCGGCTCAAAGTTACCCAACTAGTAATATTTTTAACTGAACAGAAAGAAATTGCTCAAACTTGGATCAAAGGGCTACGACCTTTGCCACTTAACTCTATAGATGGTCTTCAAGGTTCAGAAAATAGAAAATTCTGCCAACTACAGTTTAAATACGCTCAAGTTTGTTATTTGTTAGGAGATACACGGCTTCCTATACAAATCAGAGATAAAGCTGAATCTCTGACAAGATTTTCTTCAAATACTGAAGAAGAAAGTAAAAAAAGTTATCGACAACTGACACTAGCAATGTTTACTCTTGCTCAATTATGGCAGCAAGGTTATACTGATTTGCATCTACAACCCAAAGTTTTTTTACAGCAGATCTAGTCGAATTAACAAAATAGAATCAGAGCATGCCCAAGAGCGAATCCAGCTTATGCTCGCTCGAATACTTAGTGTTCAGGATAGTACAGAGGGTATAGCAGATGCAGTAGAAGAGTTAATTGGTGTAGTTTTTCAGCAAAATCCCCGATGTGCCGTTTTTCTGTTAAAAGAGACTCTTGAATTGAAGTTGATTAGCCACCAAAGTAGCGTATCTCGTATCCTCAAAGAAGCCTTAAATACTAATAATCCTCCCATAACAGAAGTTTTTTATACGATTATCAATCTGTTAATACCTTTAGTTCCTGGGAAGGAACCCAATCTTGTTCAGCTATTCATTGAAAAAGTGGCTGAACAGGATGGTTCAGACTCAGCTATTGTGTTTGGACATGAGTTGGTTGAGCGGATTAGAGCACAAGCTCTTTCTGAAGCGCGACCGGGTTGGTTAAAAGGAATAGCTAAGGGAATTCAGAATGTTGGATATGATTTGGAAGCAGTAGGATTAAAAACTGCCGAGATTCAAGAACCATCAACTCCTGACAGTAGCCATGGTTTAGATCGAAGATTGTACTTGCAAAATGGACAGCATTTAGAACAAGAAGAAGTTATTCAAAAAGTTAATTCTATTGAAAAGTTCCATTCCTTACTAGCAGAGGAAGATCAGAAACGTAGCAAATATTTTGATTGGACAGTTGTTTTTGAAAACTTAACTCAGAAACTGTCCTCTAGTGAGAAGCTGGAAGAGCTTGAGCAATTAATGAACTTCATATTGCAGGAAAGATCGATAGACCAATTTAAGCAGGTTAATTTGTTGACGACACTCAGTCAGTGTTATTTCAATTTGAGCAGTGGTATTTCCCTCTCTCCTCCAGCTAAAAAATCATGGGAGTTAGCTGAACGGGCATTAGAAGCAATGGATCCATATCCTTATGGATGGTATAGCAGTTATGGAGAGGGCTCTATTAAACGCAACATGCTCAAAATGCTAGTGGAAATTGATGCAGAGAGAGGAAGAGAACTAGCGATTGAGCGTTATGTAAAAGATATATGCCATGATTTTCCGCACATAGGTTCAGGAGCCAATCATCTCGATGAAATACTACTAATTCTTCAAGGTGACGTTCCTGTTAAAGAAATGTGGCAAGTTATAGCACTTTATCTTGACGAACTTTTTGCAGGGATTCCTTTAGAAGAGTCTCAACCTCTAGTTGAAGCATTAAAAAACAATTTTGAAGAAATTTCTGAGAACAATACTACCAGCAATGCTATAAATCTTCTTCTTTCTCTCCATCTCGATCATCCTTCCTATGTTGTAGCTCAGGGAGGTGTTCGCGCCTGTACTAGTATTTTATTGGCTAAAGCTGAAGAAACTAATTTTCCAGTTGAGCATAACGCTCTCGTTGTTACTTTGACAGAGGCGTTAGAACGTCATGAAAAAGCAACGGAACGGGGATTAATGGTTTTAGATGCAGTAAGTCTAAGAAATCCAGAAGCCATTGTTCCTTTTATGGAAGTATTGAACCAGCTCCGTTATTCATTAAATTTTCTAATTAGGCTGATTGCAACTCAAGTCTACACACGAGCTACTGGAGAAGAACCAAGACTGTTACGAATGGATCGCGATCTGCCTTTCATCTATACCCTAGAGCTTCCTTTAATTTCGAGTTACCAGACTGAGCGGTTAAGGGAAGAAAATATTGGAGCTCTAATTGGAGATCCAGCATTCCAAATTAAACCCTTAGATACTGAAATACGCAATATTGCCAGGCTCGCTCGGTTATCGGAAGACAATGTACTTTATGCTGCTGTCAGTTATTTTAATCAGTTTAAGACAAATCGAACTTGGCTATCTCGACAAGATGAACTTGATCCCGATCAACTAACCAAACTTTTAGAGCGAATAGGGCTTAGCCTTTCACATTATAAACCTCATATTGCACCTGCAAGACAAGCCCTGTTTTATGTAACTGCAGAATTGTATGATAACGGGTATCTAAACTTAAGAGATTTGAGTCCCCTACCACCCACATTTGTAAATTACGACCCACTTTCTGTTCTCCAATGTCCAAAACCTCGGCCTCAATTCATTGCCCCCTTAAAAGAAGTGTCAATTTTCGATGCAGAACGGCAAAATTGGCTTGATTCAGTAAAAGACTCATTGTCATTGCTATGTGCTAGCACTTCAGATGGGCAAATCATTTTAGGGGAATGGACAAGACTTAGATTAGGAGGGAAGTTTCCACAAGAAGAACGTATGTCTCTTGTAAGAGCGAAAAGTCCGAATAAATTCTGGGGTGAATTTAATCCTGAAGACGGGCATCCTCCTTTTGCCAACTCACCCTTTCTAGCGAAAAGTGATTATCTATCTTTTAACTTTCCTTCAACTGATTTGGTTATTGCATGTCATGGATACAGATATGAGACATCTGGTAATTACTGGCTAGCTCTCAACCCAGCTATTGCAAGATTGGTTGGATGGCACCCAGTTAATGAGGGATTATTTCGATGGAAAAATCAATGGAGCCAGATCACTGCTGAAAGCATTTGGTGGGAAGATGGTTCAATGGAGCGATGGATGAGATTAGACCATCCCGAAATAGGAAGCGGATGGCTCGTTGTAATAACCCAAGCAGGATTTGAAGAGCTTACTCAGCAATTCAATCAGTTGAACCGTGGCGGTATGATTAGAAGAAGTCTAGGATGGAATGAGATAGATAACCGAAGTTTTGCTTTAAAGGTAACACCATTGAATTAAACTAAATATTTTGTTTTTGATTGCCTGAAATTAGAGGATTACCAAAGGACTTTAAAACTCAAGAAAAGAAGGAACCCTATTTCTTTCGGAAAAACCAAAGTATTCGATGAAACAAACCTGTAAATGATTTACCACACACGCTACATTGTGTTTGCGATAGGGAATTAATAAATTAACTTCCCGTGCCTGTTCAGCAAGGAATAACGCTAGCTCAACCCTTCTTTCCCATTACCGCATATACCTTCTCCAGTAACACATTCGTCCGCTCCTGAAAAAAGCCCTCAAAATCATCCCCTCTCAACACAGCCGGCTCAATCCAATGCGAGCGCAAAATCTCATCGACTCGTTCTCGACTCATACCCTGTTCTTCCAACCGTTGCAAATACATCGACGGCGCCACACTCCCCAAAAAGCGATTCGTCCGCCATGTTAACGGCGTTTTATTCACAATACTGTTGTAGCGCGATGTTGCGAAGCAACCGCCCTACGGGCATCGCGCAATCCCCCTTTCCTGACACCACTTCTGCGGAAAAATATGATGATTCTCGATCCCCTCCTCAAAATACTGAGCCTCCGTTAGCACCTCCCCCGTCAAAAAATCCAACGCCCCATCCCGTCTCAACAACGCCGAAATCGCTCGATAAGTCGCCCCCTGAGAATTCACACAACTCTGCAACCGTTCTGCTTGCAAACTCGCCTCTCGAATCGTCGTCGGAATCGCCCCCTCCTCCCACACCCAACAGGGCATTTCAATCAAATCCTTTGCCGCCGTTGACTCCCGAGAGCGAGAATAAATCCCAGATGCTGCCCCACAATACAGCCATTGTTCCAACTTCCGTCGCACCGCATCCAACTTCACACTCTCTCCTAAAATTGCCATCAACGGCGCTAACACCACCAACTGCATCGGATAAGGCACATCATCCGCATCAAAAATGCCTTGACCATGTAAAAACTTCGCCCCCACTTCAAACCCCTGTGAAAGTTTTTCCATCCACATTCGATAATCCGATAACTTCACATCCAGAACATCCTGACGATGACAAGAAATCCGTGGCAGTTTCTCCGAATGCACCCCTCTCTTTTTCGCCTCCAATCGTCGGTGATACCTCACTAATAATGACAGTGCTTGTAAAAAATCCGTTGGCTTTAACAGCCGTAGCACCCGATACGGTAAAAACTGTTGCTCACGCCTTTGCCAATCTCCCCGCAAATCAAACTCTTCACTGGCATATTCCGAAGTCAGCAAATCAAAATGGGTCAACTCACAGGGACGAGCATTGTGATTAACAAAAATCTGACACACTGCCTTTTTCGGCAACTCCGCCCGTAAAATATACAACCCCAACTGATAATGCTCAAACTTCTTAATCACCTCCGCCTCAAACTGGTCAATCAACGCCAACTGCTCCGGTTGATACTGCCAATACTTGTTATACTCCCCTCGCCATTGGGGAAACTGAAACACTTGAGAAAGGGGAAAACAATGAGTTTGATATTCCCGTTCGGGGGTAGAACAATCAATTTGAGGAGCATGAGCGCGACGTAAGCGCTTGTCTTCCTTCAATCCCAGAATCGCTCGGAAGCGTTCCTCCTCTGGTAACGCAAGCATCTCCTCCATCTGAAAATAGTACCAACGTTGTTCTCTGGCATAGCGTTTCCCTCGATTAATGCGAACTGGGGAGAGAGAAAACAATGCCATAAACAAGCTCGTTAACCGTTGTTGTCCATCCAGAATGAGAGCTTGAGGTGCAGGAGAATGCTCTAGCGCTACTCCCTCTACTAATCGCGGTTTGAGGCGAAATTGAGCTTTTTCTTGCTCTAGAAGCATAAACGAACCAATGGGAAACCCAAGCGCAACGCTGCTAACAAGAGAACGAATGCGCTCATCATCCCAGGACCAGTCTCGTTGAAAATCAGCTAGTTGAATTCTGCCACCTTCAATTGCCTTTAAGACATCTAGAAGCGGTTCTTTCGTTAAGTCAAAAGTGGAAAGGGGAAGCATTAATTACCTGACAAAGCTATAAAAAGCAACTTAAGTCCTAGCTTTCTCCTCAGTCAAGGCGTTTTCTAAATCTTTGTCAATTTGACAAAAAACTTGCTTTAATTCAGCCGTTGATTGAGCCAACGTTGCAATAACGGTTCCACTTCAGTGGCATTTTCGAGGATAATATCCGCAATGGCAAGTAAACGCTGATAAGATTCCCCCGCTTCCCGACGACTGGTCACCCCTCCTAACCAGTGAGAGGTAGTGGAACGAGAGACCCCACAAATTTGGGCTAACTCTGTAGTATCAAGATTCCAACGAAAGCAAAATTCTGAAGGAGAAATCTTCAGTTGCTTGAGAAGGGTAATAATTTGTTGGCGAGGGGAAGAATGATCACTTCTCATGAGCTAACCTCTTCCCGTAAGCTATGCAGGTAACTTTGATCCAAAAGGCACAAATCTTCAGAAAAGGCAAAGTCATAGGCAGTAATGGCAGAGGAAGGACTGGCTTGGTCTAGCTTAACTAAATAATGGAGTCCTGTGATCGTGCAACTAGCAGCATGAGTATAAACGACTCCCACAATGCGACCAAAGTCTGGGTTCGGCACTTGATACCAATAAACCCAACTCCCTAAGGCAAATTGTTGTTCGGGAAGAGTTGAGGGTAAGGTTTCAGGAAGGGAAACCGGGGGTAGCGAAGCACTCATGTAATGATTAAACGATAAAAGATTATGCTTATTCTACCAAATGTTATGAATAATCTGTAGAAGCGGTCACGGAATTTCCCGATGATGAGTTCCGTGACTGACAGCAATTCTTCTTCGATTAAACAACGGTTTGGGAAAGCAGTCCGGCGACGACGACGGGAGCTAGATTTGTCTCAGGAGTATCTGGCGGAGTTGGCGGGATTGCATCGCACTTATATTTCTAATTTGGAACGAGGAATGATTAATCCCACTTTGGAAAATATGGAGCGTCTGGCGAGGGGGTTGGAGATTAGTTTGGCGCGGTTGTTTGTTGAGTATGGGGTAGAAGAGGAGACATGATGTAAGATGGGCTTGCTGAACTGATACCAAAACGACAACCCAACTTACCAGATCACCCTACTCCATCCAATCATAGAAATTAGGTCTGGCAGTTATTCTGAGGATAAATCGCGGATTTAGTATTGAAGATAAAGGTGGATAACGAGTTGTGAACTTACGGTTAAATTTCCAATTTGTATCCATTTAAGACTACTAAACTCTTGTCTTTCAGAGGTTTTAGGAATTGTTTAACCGTTTTTTTCGTACTTCACTCAGATTTCTCAGAAAACTTGATCAAGGTATTAAGATGATTTAAGAAATTGTCTAACTGTTTTTTTTATTCTCAACTCAATATCCAGAGTTGTATAGCTTAAAATTGTCGAACCGTTTTATATATTTACATTTTTTGTGGTATGAGAATAAAGTTGGAAAATTTAAACTGAACCGATGCTCTACCTTAAAATTCGTTTAAGTCCCGTTAACTCTTAAACGAGAAGTATTGGGGCACGTCGGAACTCACACTTGGGGAGAGTCGGCCTCTACGCTAGTAGAATCCGTTCTGTTAGACCAAGCCGACTCGCTGAGCCAAGAATCTCCAGTTAAACGCTTTGCGCTTTAACTGGAGAGTGTCAATTCTCGATGGGCATAAGCCTGCCATGCTAAGTACATTAAACCATTGAAGATTCCCCTTGCTACGCTTGCACTTCCCTTCCGTCCTGTGACTCGAATATGCGGAATTGTGATCGTGCCTAAATAGCTTTCAGTCGCATCAACATCAACTAATTTCGGTGCAGTAATAATTGCGAAAGCCGGTTGAATCTCATCTTGTTCCAGCAAATGTAAAAATGTAGACACTGCCGTTGGTTGTTGACCAATCATAAAAATTGCTTCCGGATAACGTTGGGCTAACAGCGTTAAGTTATGAGTATGATGACCCTCAACTTCACTGTAAATGGGATTGACAAAGGTCGTTTGAGCCGCATGAGCAATACCGGCTTGAATAAAAGGAACATCCACGATAATTGCAGTGCGAGCCGCTAAAGCCGCAGCCCCAGCACTGAGAGAACAATCAGAAAAATACAGATGAGAGAGATAGTCAAAGTCTCCCGTTTCGTAAATAACTCGGCGAATAATTTCGTATTCAGCAGGTGAAAAGCGATGTTGCCCCACTTCCTGATCAATTGCCAATAAACAATTCGCCTCAGTCTTTGTCAGTTTCATTGCTTTTGTGATTTTGATTTCTCATGAAGTGCAGTGCCATCCGAAGCAGATTTTAACGTAACTCTTTTTCCCAAACCCGAATAACAATTCTGTTTCCTTGCTGTCTTTGAATCATACCTTCCCAATTGGCAATGGCAAAAGACCGTAAATCAGTTTCTTGACGATAAACTTGGGCAAGCGCTTCTCGGATTTCAGGGGTTATTTGACCTTGTAGCATTTGTTGGAGTTTGCCTTCGATAAGGGTCAATTCCACTGAGCTGGCAAAAGACGCCTCAGTTTGTCGTAGTTTTCCTGTACCCCGATCAAAAATAAATTCCAGGTCCAGTTTTCCCGCAACATAATCTTGATACGCCACTGATTGTGTGTTTTCCCAGTAACCCCGACGCATTGAAGTCGGTTCGCCTAAGGTTTCTATGATTTGTGTTTTAGGAACACCTGTACTGAAAATAGGAACTTGTTCTAGGCTGGGCTCTGGCAGTGATGCTTCTTGTTCTGGGGGGATCGTTTCTTGTTCGAGAGGAATGGTTGGGACAATCACAGTCGGAGAGTCTAATTCTAGATCTAAGATTGGTTTTTCCAGTTGTGAAGGCAAAGAAGGATCATCTTCTTGTTCTTCAGAGGAAGAGTCCGTTGGCGTGTCTTCAGAAGGAGACGTTTCTTCGCGATTACTGGGTTCTGATAGCATTGGATTACGAGTGCTCTCTCGCAAAAAATTTTGTAAAAGCTGCACCGTTCCGTATCCCACAAAAGCGGCACTGAAAATCATTAACAGCATAATGGCGCTCCCCATCCAGAAAGGATTGCCCTTTCTCTTGGTGACTGAAGCGGCGGGAGAGACGGCAGCAACAGTTGGATAATTCGTCAAATTGCCTGCTTTCTCCGTTTTTTCTGAGGTCGCTTCCCGAGTGAATGAGGAACGACGACGAGTCAGTGCGGATAACATGGCGTTGGCATCTGTAAACCGATCGCGCGGATGAAATCGCACGGCTTGGTCAATGACCGTTGCTAAGCGACCATGGAGATGGGGAACCGCTTTGCGCCACAGTAATTCGCCCGTATTCGGATCGCTTTCTAAATTTTGGGGGGCTTGACCACTGAGGAGGAAAATAGCAGTTAACCCTAAACTGTATAAATCACTAGAATAAACCGGTCGTCCGGCGGCTTGTTCAGAGGGCATATAGCCAGGAGTCCCAATCGCGATCGAATGGGTGCGCTCAGAATTGACCACCGTTTCCAAGGCTTCTTTTACCACCCCAAAATCAATTAATACCGGTTGATGATCTCCCGCGCGCAAAATAATATTATCGGGCTTCACATCCCGATGAATAATTTTCTGATCATGGACATACGCCAAAACCCGCAAGAGGCTAATCAAAAGGTCACTCACTTCCTGCTCTGACATTACTCCGGTTTGCGCCACTTTGTCGGTTAGGGTACAGCCTTCAATATATTCTTGTACCAGATAAAATGTTTCTGCTTCTGCAAAGTAGGCATAAAGTTGGGGAATTTGGCTATTCCCTCGACTTAAGCTTTCTAAAATGGCTGCTTCTCGTTGAAAGCGCTCTCTAACCCACTGATACTGTTTCGGTTTAGAAACAATAGGATAGAGTTGCTTAATGACACAATATCGCTCTGAAGGCAAATAAGTATCCACTGCCAGGTAGGTTCGACCAAATCCCCCTTGCCCCAATTCCCGAACCACACGATATCGATTATTTAAAACAACAACAGCCATTCCCACATCCATTCTTGATTCAGCGCCTATTGAAAACTATTTTAAGTCCAGCCGTCCTTGTTCTTTCAATTTCGGGTTAAACCGAATTTCCATGGTTACTCCCCGTTGCTTAAGCGTTTCTTTAATCTCAGCTTCCACTCGTCGGGCAATATTTTTTAGCAGTTTCGTTTGCGCCAGTTCATCGGCATTGGCATATTCTTGTTGCTCGGCATCGGTCATGGTTGATTTGGCATCAATGGGATCGGTCCACACTGATTGTTGATGACTATTTCCCGCCGGGATTGTTCCATTTTCTTCAATCCAGGCTTGTTGAATTTCTGCGAGGGTACTGCGCCGAGGACGATCAATTGTTTTCACTTTTAACCAGTAACAGGCTTGGGGTTGGCGGACTAAATGTTGCTTGAGACTGGTATAAATATCGCGAGAATATGCGACTAATTGTAGAGTTTTTTCCGCATCAAAAATGCTATAAACTCCAATTTTCTTCTCGAAGTTGGGATCAATTTCACCCTGTTGATTGAGGTAGGGAAGAAACGGTAAGTTTGCTAAAGTAGTGAATTCAGTTTGAGCAGTCATTAATTTTACAATTCATTACCGATAACGATACATCAATCTAGTTTAGAAGAGTTCACTTCATCTGTGGCGAAAAGTATGTAACGAGATTTAACAGTTTTGACTCAGCAGTTATGCTTAGCGTTTATGATGATTTTTAATTCGCTTATCGACAGGAGGATAGTGATTACCTTGTTCGATTTATTTGCATTTTCTCGCCAATACTGTGTCACCATCTGTGGAATGCTGATTCCCGCTAATCTTTTATTAACCTCAGTGACGTTGTTATTATTAGTCCGCCAATTCCCTACGATGAAACTGCGTTGGAATGCAGCATTGGCAATGATATCTGCTTGTGCCATGGTGTTTCATGTCGCCACTTGGTTAGCAATTGGTGTTGTCATGACACCAACTTATCTTTTATTGTCGTTAGCTGTAACGTGTTTTAGTATTAATAGTTACGCTATTTTTGCGCCTCATAAGTTCCGACAACTCCTCGGAATTGCTTAACTTTCTCCTGAGTTTTGATGACGTTGCGATCGCTGCTTTCTCCGACGAAGAATAGGCTTAGGCTTATTTTCAGTTGGGGGAGGTATTTCTTTATTTTGGCGAGACGTCTTAATAATCTTTTTCGGGGGACGGTTCCGCTTAAAGTTAGGATTCAGAGGCGCAATCTTTTTCGCGCGAGTGACCACTAACTCTTCTCCTTTTAATTGCGTATCGAGATCCCAAAACCACCCTAAGTTTTCTTTTTCATCAGGGAGCGTGCCATTGAGTTTCAACTTGAAAAAGCTGTTTTTTTCTGAGGTGAATCGCTTAACTTTAACAATAATTTTTTGTTGAGCTTCCGAGTAAAAAATCACTTCTCCGCGAATCGAAAAATATCCAGCTTGTGCATTGACATGAGAAACCGTTTCTTCCTCTAATTGTTCTGCCCGCTGGGAAGATTCTTTGAGGGTTTTCGGTTCCCAGACCCCGACCACTTGTAAGTGAAGATAATCTTGTTTTTGTCTAGTGCGCGGATACACTACCCAAAGATGAGGTTCATCCAAGTTAATATGTTTCTTCACCACACTGATCACTCGTCCCAGAAGAACGGTTTCTAAACGGGTGTTTTCTGATAGGATCATTTCACCGCGAGTGAGTTTGTCTTGAGGCTGATAAACCCCCCAAACCAGCCCGATCGCGCGATATTGAGTATCATGAGTGGGAGGAGGAATGGGATGTTGTAAAATTTTTTCAGCGTTGGTACTGTCTTGGTTTTGATTGGACATAGAACCTTGGAATCACCACACTTTCATTTCGGGGCTAGTTAGCTTATTCTAGCAATTCCTTACTTCCAATGTTCTCTGTAATCGTTCTAAGATTGCTTCCCATAATTGCGGTTGCTGTGGATCAAACCATTCGATTTCCCTTTGTGATCGAAACCAAGTGCGTTGTCGTTTTGCAAACTGACGCGTGTGGAGAATAATTAACTCTCTTGCTGTTGTTAAATCGGTTTTTCCTGCTAAGTAATCTTTAATTTCTTGATAGCCCAGGGTATTTAATAAAGGAAGCGACCAATCATATTGCTCAATTAATCTCTCAACTTCTTCTACTAATCCGGCGGCTAACATTTTTTCCGTGCGATGGCTAATTCTTTGGTCTAAATCTTCAGGAGAACAATCTAACCCAATTGGTAAAATCGGATAAGACGGTGGATTTTCTCCTTGTTGTTCACTAATCGGTTTTCCCGTCACATAAAAGACTTCTAGGGCACGCAAAGTCCGCACTTGATCATTGGGATGAATTTTGCGAGCAGCGGGTGCATCAACTTGTTGTAAAAAGGTATAGAGTTGAGATTGACCAAGACGTTGCAAGCGCGATCGCAGCTCAGGATGAGGGGCAACCCGGGGAATTTTTAAACCTTTAGTAATGGCTTTAATGTATAAACCGGTTCCACCCACTAACAGTAAAGGTGATTGCGGCAGAGAATGAATGAAGTGATTGGCTTGTTCTTGATATTCAGCAACGGTTAAGGTTTCGGTTGGTTCACAAATATCAATGAGGTAATGAGGCACTAACGCTTGTTCTTCTGCTGTAGGCTTCGCCGTTCCAATATCAAATTGGCGATAGACTTGGCGAGAATCAGCACTGAGAATAGCTGTGTTGAAATATTGTGCCAGTTGCAGGGCTAAATGAGATTTTCCAGTTGCGGTTGCCCCACAAATAACGATCAAGGGAGGAGTCATCGTTTTCTAAACTGAATCTGAGTCAATAATTATTGGGAGTGCAAGGGGGTGAAAGGGAGACAAGGAGATAATTTAACGATATTGCTCTCTCAAGTTAAACTTGATGCTCTACTCCCTTCTCGGTGGATTATGGATTAAAGAGAATGTGGAAAGGGCAAAGGAAAAAGGATATCTATCTCTGTTTAACCTTTCACCCTTACCCTTTTTCCTAAATTCATGTTTCTAGCCTTGCCATGAATCAATCAAGCTGCCCTATAACGCTTTTAATAAAGCTTCTCCCATTGCTTTACACCCGACAAACCTCATTCCTTCCGACATAATATCGCCAGTGCGATAGCCTTGGTCCAAGACTTGGAACACCGCTTGTTCAATTTTATCGGCGGCGGTGGGTTCATCTAAGCCATAACGAAGCATCATCGCTGCACTTAACACTTGCGCGAGAGGATTGGCTTTATCTTCTCCGGCAATATCAGGGGCAGAGCCATGGACGGGTTCAAAAACAGCCGGTTTTCCTGCGCCCATACTTGCTGACGGTAGCATGCCAATACTCCCGGTGAGCATCGCAGCGGCATCAGAGAGAATATCTCCAAAGAGATTGCCAGTCACAATCGTATCAAACTGTTTGGGAGCGCGAACCAGTTGCATGGCAGCATTATCCACATACATATGAGAAAGTTCAACATCAGGATAGGAGGGGGCAAGGGCAGTAACGCGATCGCGCCACAGTTGCGAAACTTCTAGCACATTCGCTTTATCGACCGAACACAGTTGCTGGTTGCGTTTCTGGGCAATTGCAAAGGCAACTTTCGCAATCCGATCAATTTCAGCATCGGTATAAGCCATCGTATTCACCCCACGCTGTTCTCCCGTTTCGGTGCTAAAAATTCCTTTCGGTTCCCCAAAATAAACACCGCCAGTTAATTCTCGCACCACCATAATATCGACCTCCTCGACAATTTCCCGTTTCAAGGTCGACGCATCAACTAGTTGCGGCAAAATTTTAGCCGGACGTAAATTGGCAAACAACTCTAAGCCGGCACGTAATCCCAGTAAGCCCGTTTCAGGACGTTGGTGACGGGGTAAGTTATCCCATTTGTAGCCCCCAATGGCGGCGAGTAAAACAGCATCGCTATTGCGGCAAGTATCTAACGTTTCTTGCGGTAAGGGCTCGCCAGTAGCATCAATCGCAGCGCCTCCCATGAGGGCTTCCGTAAAGGTAAATTCAAGGTCGCACTGTTTGCCCACGGCTTTCAGGATTTCTACCGCAACGGCGATAATTTCGGGACCAATGCCATCTCCCGGCAGCAGGGTAATCCGGTAAGTTTTTGTCATTGCTGAATTTTAACTTTGATTGAATTTAATTGGACTAAGCAGCTATCTTACCGGATTATCTCCCAGCGCGATCGCGCTCTTTTTCTTTTTTGACTAAGCTTTGATTGGCTTCTATCTCATCATGCCACTGTTCATTCCCCGTCTTCCTTCGTCTACAAACTCAGTCACTTCCATCGCGTGTTCCCGGATGACACTGACTAAATCGGGATCGCTAGAGGTTTCAGTCACCACAATCCCCTGGGAAGTCATTTCCAATTTTCGATGATAAAGATCGGAGTTTTGAACCATTATCGGAAGCGTTGAACTCATCATCATCATTGGTATCCGCTGCCCATTCTCAATCCGTTTGTACATTCTGGAAACGTGTTCTTGAATCAAAGCAGCAACTTCGGAATGATCTGATTCGGTTACGGCACGGATCCCACCGGGAATTTCCTCAACTGAACGGCGAATTTGATGGTGATTGTCAAACAGCTGATGGATGATTTTCCCATCACATCGGCTCATTTGAGCGCTTTTCATGCAACCGCCGCTCATCTGATGACCGATCAAGGTCTCTTCACTGTGAACAATATCAGGAGAAGCCAAAATGAAAGTGAGCGTAATGAGCAAGCCCACAACCCATCGCATTAATCGGCGGTTCATGTTGTTTTCTATCCTTCGCTAAAAATGTAGATGTTTTTATTAACAATTGATTAAGTTAGTTAATCTTCTCTACATTGCCAGCTTTCACCCAAGCTTGTTGACCGCTCTCCGGGACATAAACTTTCTGCCAATCCCCTTGGGTTTCGATAACGACTAGTTTATCTTGATAGTAAACACCACCTACTCGCGAAGCATCCAAACTTGGGTTGGCTCGTAAACTTAAACCACTGGGCCAAGTCACACGTGCCTCATAAGCCTGTTCGCCAAAACGGTCGGCGAGAGTTTTTGGTTCTTCGGGTTCCGGTTCGGGTTCCGGTTCGGGTTCGGGTTCTGGTTTAGGCTCACTCTGACTGCTCTGGGTCGTTTCTGTAGCCGTTTGATCTGAGCCAGAAGGGGCGGATTCGTCCTTTGCTGTTGCTGTCGGCTCTGAAGACTCTTCTTCTGATTCCGAAAACACCGGTTGTGAAGGAACCTCAGACATACGATTGAAAAAAAAGTAGGCTGCAGCAGCGCCAGCACTGGTGAGCAGGAAAACCCCAAGAACAAATCCGAGAACAAACTGTATTAAACCAGAAATACTCATAAGCGGCTTGAATTAGAAATGATGTTTAGAGAGTAAGTGCATTATCACGAGAAGCTTTACGAGCTTTGCCAGCACTTACCCATTCTTTGAGAAATTGAATCTCTTCCTGAGCAGTACGAGCAAGTGGAACAATTTGACTGGCAGCTTGTAAAATATCCTCATTGGTAAAGTCGCGATTTTGACTAAAACCAATGTGCATCGCTTCAATTATAGTTTGTTCAATTTCTGCTCCGGAAAAATCTGGAGTTTCGTAAGCGAGTCGCTCTAAATCATAATCTTTTAGGTTATAGGGGCGCAAGTGAGAAAGGTGAACGGAAAAAATTTCTTTTCGTTCCGCTTGTGTCGGTAAATCAACAAAGAAGATTTCATCAAATCGCCCTTTTCTGAGCATTTCTGGCGGAAGCGCACCGACATTGTTAGCTGTGGCAACCACAAAAA
>CAZAYV010000094.1:0-17553 GCA_964489465.1 uncultured Dactylococcopsis sp.
TAATAACAGTTCCCATTGTCGTTTTTGGTAGCGCGATGAATCTGAGATCGCGTCTAGCTTACCATCAAATTAGAAACAAGCGATCGTAGCCGGAAGAATTTTCAAATGACCCTAGAACTCTACAGTGCCAGTGTTTGTCCCTTTGCCCACCGCACTCGCCTCGCCCTGATGGAAAAAGGCCTTGATTTCCAACTCATTGAAATTGACTTAAATAACAAGCCGGATTGGTTTTCTGAAGTTTCTCCTTATGGCAAAGTTCCTGTTATTAAACATCAGGAAAATCGGATTTGGGAATCAGCCATTATTAATGAATATTTAGATGAAGCGTTTCCAGAACCGCCTTTGCTTCCTGAATCCCCTGGTGAACGGGCTCTAGCCAGAATTTGGATTGATTTTGCCAATACGAAATTGGTGCCGGCTTTCTATAAAATGCTGCTGGAACAAAACCCAGAAAAACAAACGAAATGGAAAACTCAATTCCAAGAACAGTTACAGTTCATGGAACAAGAAGGAATGCAAAAACTGAGCGGCAATGGCAAGTATTGGTTAGGCAATGGTTTATCTTTAGTGGATTTAACCTTCTATCCTTGGTTTGAACGTTTTTGTATCTTAGAGCATTATCGAAATGTGTTTATTCCCCTAAGTTGTTCCTTGCTAAAACACTGGTGGCAAGAGATGTCTCAGCGCGAGTCCGTCCAACAAATTAAGAACGCTCCAGAATTTTATATTGCCCAGTATGAAAAGTATGCCACCAATACAGCCAGCGGGATAACGGCTCAAGAAATGCGTGATAGCTAGGGGCTTTAATAAGGTAAAATTAAAAATTAATATTTGACAAGTAATCATTGTTTGAGATTGATTCAAACTAGGCTTTAAAGCAAATTTTTAAATTAGGAATGAGTTTAAACCCCAAAAACAATCGCGTCTGGATTTATGACACGACCCTCAGAGATGGTTCACAACAAGAAGGGATTTCTCTCTCTGTAGAAGATAAGCTCAAAATTGCTCATAAATTAGACCAACTCGGGATTCCCTTTATTGAAGGGGGATGGCCGGGTGCGAATCCCAAGGATGTCCAATTTTTTTGGCAACTGAAAGAAGAACCCCTCTCCCAAGCAGAAGTAGTGGCTTTTTGTTCCACCCGTCGCCCCAACCATTCGGCGGAAAATGACCCCATGCTTCAGGCAATCCTTTCGGCAGGAACGCGCTGGGTGACGATTTTTGGGAAGTCTTGGGATTTGCACGTCACGGAAGGTTTAAAAACGACTTTAGAAGAAAATTGCGCCATGATTCGCGATACGATCGCGCTGTTACGCTCCCAAGGCAGACGGGTTATTTATGATGCGGAACATTGGTTTGATGGCTATCAGGCTAACCCGGACTATGCGATGAAAACATTAGAAACGGCTGTGGAAGCAGGGGCGGAGTGGCTGGTTCTCTGTGACACCAACGGTGGAACCTTACCGCAAACGGTGGGTGAAGTGAGTCAGACGATTGTTCAGCATTTCGGAATTAACCCCAGTAACGAATCGGTACCGAAATTGGGGATTCATACCCATAATGATTCCGATACAGCAGTCGCTAGTTCCTTAGTGGCAGTGGAAAATGGGGCGACTATGGTGCAAGGGACAATGAACGGCTATGGAGAACGGTGTGGCAATGCCAATCTCTGTTCAGTGATTCCCAATCTGCAATTAAAACTGAACTATTCCTGCTTAGAACCAGAAGAACTGGCAAAACTCACCCCCACCAGTCATTTAATCAACGAAATTGTTAATTTTGCTCCTAATCCCCATGCACCCTTTGTTGGACGTTCCGCCTTTGCCCATAAAGGGGGTATTCATGTTTCAGCCGTAGAACGCAATCCGCTAACTTACGAACACATTGATCCGAAAGTGATTGGTAATGAACGCCGCATTGTCATTTCCGATCAAGCTGGAATTAGTAATATTGTGGCAAAAGCCCGCTCTTTTGGGATTCAGTTGGATAAAAAAGACCCCACCTGTCGCGATATCCTCCAACGCACTAAAGAACTGGAAAACCAAGGCTATCAGTTTGAAGTTGCCGAAGCCAGTTTTGAACTGCTGGTTTATGAAATGTTGGAACAACGTCAAGAAATGTTCCAATTAAAAGGCTTTCAAGTGAATTGCGATATGCTCAGAGGTGAAGAAGCCTTACTCAGTGATGCGGTGGCTACGATCAAAGTCAGTGTCAATGGCAAAGATATCTTAGAAGCCGCCGAAGGCAATGGTCCAGTGTCCGCGTTAGATGCTGCCCTGCGGAAAGCATTAGTACAGTTCTACCCTGAAATCGCAGCGTTCCATTTAACGGATTATAAAGTCCGTATCCTCGATAGTACAGCAGGAACAGATGCGGTGACGCGCGTTCTGGTCGAATCTAGCGATGGCAAACAACGTTGGACAACGATTGGGGTTTCGCCGAACATTTTGGATGCCTCTTACCAAGCCGTGGTTGCTGGAATTGAGTATGGTTTGTTACAGGAGAAGGGGAATCTCAAAGCGATTTCACCTGCCTTGAATGAATAGCAGAAACTCATAAACTGTGTCCGATGTAACCTCATATAAAAACCGGTTAAGCGCTGGAGAACAGCTTGCTGAAGCTGTCGCAACTGCCCTCGGTGGTGTGGAAGCCCCAGTCAGAGTAGTTGCGCTGCCTCGCGGTGGAATTCCAGTAGCCGTTCCCCTTGCCCAACGGTTAAATTGTCCGTTAGAGGTGTTAGCGGCCAAGAAAATCGCGCTTCCGTCTAATCCAGAGTTGGCATTGGGGGCAGTAACGCCGGATGGAACAACTGTTTGGGGGCAGACGTCTCTGCTGGAAGAAAGCAATCAGCAAGCGTTAGACCAAGCCAGGGAAAAGGCACTGCAAAGCGCGATCGCGCAACAAGAACAGTTTAATCCCCACTGCCCCTCTGCTACTGTTGAAAATGCGATTGTCATTATTGTGGATGATGGCATTGCCACCGGGATGACCATACTCTCAGCGATAGCAGCATTACGAGAACAAGACCCCGCACAAGTTTGGATTGCCGCACCCGTTGCGCCGTTGGAGATGAAACCGCAACTGGAACAAAGCTGCGATCGCGCCATTATTTTACAAACCCCGGAACCGTTTTGGAATGTAGGGCGCTTTTACAAGGAATTTCCCCAAGTTTCTACAGAAGAAGTGATTGCCCAGCTAAAGGAACAAGCTAAACGCGCCAAATCGCATCCGCAACCCTAGACACTTCGCACATCTCAGGGAGATCATGCACGCGCAGAAGATCTGCCCCTTGGGCAATGGCAGCACAGCAGGTACTTGCCGTTCCCCACACCCGCTGTTTCGGGTCATCTTGCTTGAGAATTTTGCCAATAAAACTTTTGCGAGAGGTTCCCACTAAAATGGGCACACCCAAACTTTGAAATTGATCCAATTGACGTAATAATTCGAGATTTTGCTCAGCGGTTTTGCCGAAACCAATTCCGGGATCGATTAGCAAGCGCGATCGCGCAATTCCTGCTTTTTCCGCTGCTGCAATTCGTTCGCGCAAGACAGCAATAATGTCACCCACCAAATCTTCATAATCAGTCAGTTGTTGCATGGTTTCTGGGGTTCCCCGAATATGCATCAGGATGATCGGAACCTCTAACTCTGCAACCGTGGTTAACATTGCCGCATCAAACGTTCCCCCAGAAATATCATTGACCAAATCTGCCCCCGCCTGCACCGCTTGTTGGGCAATTTCAGCGCGAGTGGTATCCACAGAAATTGGGACATTGAGATGCTTGCGAATCCGTTTGATAATGGGGATTACGCGCTCTAACTCGGCTTCGGGAGAAATTTGCTTTGCCCCCGGGCGTGTGGATTGTCCTCCCACATCTAGAATATCTGCCCCTGCTTCCACTAGCGCTGCAGCCCGTTGAAAGGCCGCTTCCAAATCATTATAGTCGCCGCCATCACTAAAGCTATCTGGTGTGATATTCAGTACCCCCATGAGGTAGGTTTGCTTTCCCCAGACAAAGGATTTGTCTCGAATGGTGATTCCTTGTGCTTGCTGCTTCATAAACAATTGTTGACGACTAATTTGATGCTATCTAAATAAAAATTTGAGAAACTTAAATTTTCCCGCGTAAGGCGGGTAACGCAAGGGAATATCTAGCCAGAACTTGCGATTGGTCACACTTTTATAGTGGGTAAACGTATCAAAACTGGCCTTGCCATGATAGGCACCCATACCACTTTCACCGACACCGCCAAACGGAAGTTCCGTGGAGGCAATATGGATAATCGTATCGTTAATGGTTACTCCACCAGCAGAGGTTTCTTGCAACACTTTTTGTTGCTTATTTTTGTCTTGAGAAAAGAGATAAAGGGCGAGGGGTTTAGGATAGGCATTAATTTGCGCGATCGCGCTGTCTAAATCCTCATATTCGAGAATTGGCAAAATGGGACCAAAAATCTCTTCTTGCATCACCGGATCTTCCCAACTAACCGCATCTAACAGCGTCGGTGCAATATAACGAGTTTCCGCATTCGTTTCTCCACCGGCAAGAATCTTACCGTTATCCAAAAACTCACGGAGACGATTAAAATGTCTCTCACTGACAATTCTGGCGTAATCCGAACTTTCTGCTGGATTTTCCCCATAAAACTCTTTTAAACCCGCTTTCATCGCCTGCACCAGTTCCTCTTTAATGCTGCGATGAACCAGTAAATAATCCGGGGCGATACAAGTTTGTCCGGCGTTAATAAATTTGCCCCAAATGATGCGTTTTGCACTGTGTTCAAGATGAATATCCGGTTCCACAAGACAAGGACTTTTCCCCCCTAATTCTAAAGTGACGGGAGTTAAATGTTCCGCTGCGGCTTTCATGACAATTTTGCCAACCGCACTACCACCGGTATAAAAAATATGGTCAAACTTTTGTTGCAATAATTCTTGAGCGACCGTTTTATCCCCTTCCACCAGGGTAATGTAGCTGGGATCAAAATTTTGTGCAATTAAATCGCTCAAAACTTTCGAGGTATTCGGCGTAATTTCTGATGGTTTAATAATGGCACAATTTCCTGCCGCGATCGCGCCTAAAAGGGGAATAATCGCTAACTGAAACGGATAATTCCAAGGGCTAATAATTAACACTTGTCCTAAGGGTTCCGGGACAATAAAAGATTTGGCTGGGAAAAAATTGAGCGGCGTTTTAACAGGTTGATGTTTCGCCCATCGATCCAAGTGTTTGAGAAAATAATCAATTTCTTCCCCACAATAGGCAACTTCTGTCACAATGGCTTCAAACTTGGGTTTCCCTAAATCTTGAAACAATGCTTCTGTAATTTTCTCTTGAAAATCACTAATTGCTTGTTTCAGCTGTTTTAACTGTTCCTTGCGAAAGGCAACCTCTTTTGTTTTTCCGGTGGCAAAAAAATCTTTTTGTGCTTGAACAATGTCTTGCACATCAGTCGTTGCTAACATGACTTATCCTTTTTTATCTATAATTTTCCGTAAAAGAAGTGAATTAAAATATTCGCTATGAAGTCAGTTTTTAGCAGTTTTTCATCCAACTAGAAACCACTGTTTTTTCATCCTTCATCTTGTTTAATCGGCAATTTAACAGTAAAGCAACTACCTTTTCCAACCTCTGATTCTAAAGTAATGCTACCCTGATGACTCTCTAAAATACGCTGGGATAAGTGCAAGCCTAAGCCACTTCCTGAATGACGATGCTTCCCTTTCCGAAAGCGCTCAAATAAAGTTTTTTGCTCTTCTGGGGAAACACCGGGACCCGTATCTTCTACTTCAATCATTAACTGAGGCGTTTCTGCTTCGGTGAGGGGTTGCATCCGGATTTTGACACTCCCCTCATCAGTAAATTTAATTGCATTACCCACCAAGTTTGTAAAAACTCGCCTTAATTCTAAACGATCCCCTTCTACCGTCGTTGATTGCTCCTCACCGATTTTATCTTGGATTTCTAAGGTCAAACCTTTTTCTTCTGCTAAAGGCTTCAGTTCTTGGATCACTTCATCAATCACTGCTTTGAGATCCACCGGGGCAAAATTTAAGACCTTACGTCCGGCTTCAAAGCGATACACTTCCAGTAATGTATTCACCATATCCAATAAATTACGATTACTGCGCGTCATCGTCGCAATGGCTTCTTGCATCGGCGGAGACAGTTCTCCTAATGCGCCTTGCTGAAACAAATTCAACATCCGATCCGCAGCAACTAAGGGCGTCCGTAAATCATGGGTCAGGCGAGAGACGAAATCAGCCCGTTGACGAGCAATTTCATCCCGTTCATCGACGCTATGTTTCAAACGTAATAAAGACCGGACTCGCGCGAGGAGTTCTTCTAACTCAACCGGTTTGCGAATAAAATCATCAGCACCACTATCTAACCCTTTGACAACACTGGGTTGATCATAAGCTGTAATCAGTAAAATTGGGATAAACGGTAAATCTTCTTCTTGACGAATCCGTTCTGTGACTTCAAAACCATCCATCCCTGGCATCATCACATCCAGTAAAATGAGTTGTGGGGAGGTTGCCATCACTTTTTCAATGGCACTTTCACCTTCTTCGGCAACTTCAATGTGATAGCCTTCTTCCTCCAAAATACTTTGTACCAGCAGCACATTATCCGGAGAATCATCAACCACAAGGATGGTATCTGATTTTGCTTTTACAGTATCGAGGGAATGATTCATTAAAACAATCAGTTATTTAACCAATACTCAGAGTCCGCCCGATCTATTTTCAGGAGGCGTGATCTCTGACTAACCCAGTTAATTTAAAAAAATTTAAGTTTCAGATGATATTATTCCCTTTTTGATGTCCTTGTTACCTCATCCTCTCGAAGGATTCCCGATTTCAATGATCGGGTGAAAGGGGAATCTGGCGAAGGGGGATATTTCTCCCTAACGCCTCATCTCCCCCTCTCCCAGACTAACTGGTGCGCCGATACTGCATGTAAGCAGCAAAAAATAATCCAGCCAAGGTCACAAAAATTAAACCGAGGACAATTCCGAGTAGTAAAGGTTCAATCATAAAGCATTGGTTCCAATGAATCTTATCATCAGCATCTTATCAAATTTCGCTTAGGAAGGGAGGGGTAAGTCATAGCGGGTGTGGAAATCAACTTGAACTTTGTAAGTGAGACGACGAGACACTTGGCGAACAATTTGGGTTAAGAGGCGGTCGCCGGTTTTTTGAATCATTGGCTTAGAAAAACGATAGATGAATCGCGGAAAATGAATGCTGACACCCAAGTCAAGCGTCCACTCGACTCCTGTTACCGGTAAAGAAAGAGCTGAAGTTTTTTTGGGATAATCTTCTACTAGTTGCAATTGGGCTTGATAGTCCACCTGATAAAATTGTTTATCATCGGTGTCGAGAGGAACGGTTTCCATGCGATAAACTCCCTCAGCTTCCGGGAGTAATTCCACACCTAATTTTGGTTCCACTTCAAAGCCCAATGCCCCAAACTGACCAATGGTTAAGGCATAGCTATTATTACCAATGGGTTCAGCTTGCATCGGTTTGGCACAGCGGACAAACCAGCCCTGATGAGCATCCAGATAGGCTTTCACGGTTTCCACATCGCTATGCATCGTCATTGTTCCCTGAAACTGATTGCGGAAGTGAAAGGGTTGACCTTTTTGTGCCTTTGGTTGGGAAACTGCATGAATATTTGTTGGTTGAGTAGATTGAGACTCCATTGCACACCTAATTGTCTAGTGATTGTTGTTGAGAGATATTCTATAAAAGGTTTTGACGTTTTTGGTTATTCGTTGTTCGCTTCTGAACCTGGTTCGTTATTAATAACCGATCAGAAATTTTCTATGGTTAGACCTCTATAGTTCCCTGCTTTGCAAGCTGCATTAACCGTTGTGGGAATTGGGGGAAATTTCCCCAATGGAGATGGAGGTAAGATGCATAAACTGTTCCTAACTTCCATCCTTCCTGAGTTTGATTGTGGGATAAATCCTGCAGTTCATAAAGGGGAGAAGAGGAAGGAGTTTTGAGTTGGGAACGATGAAACTCATGTCCCCAAAGCTGGGTGTTGGGTGGGAGTAAGGACTGTGGGGAACAAAGCCTTGCTTGACGATACCCCAAGGTTAACCGTTTCGCCATAATGACCGTTGCGGGTAACAGTCCCACCATTTCCCAGGTTACTCCTTCAAAGTCAGTAATGCTTTGACACAGATACATCAGACCACCACATTCAGCATAAGTTAGCAGTCCTTGAGTAAGGGTTGTTTTTAAATTGTAAATCACTTTTTTATTGTGTGATAAATCGCCTGCAAAAACTTCGGGGAAACCACCGACAAAATATAATAGATCTAAACTATCAGGGAGTGTTGTATCCTGCAGTGGACTCCAAGGAATTAACTCTGCACCGAGGTGTTCGAGAAGATCGAGGTTATCTTGATAGTAAAAATTAAAGGCGCGATCGCGCGCAATACCGATTCTAATGGGAGATTGGGGAGGAATATTATCCCAGAGGGGCGCAATGTTCGTCTGAGGGGCTGCTAACAACGGTAAGAGTTGATCCCAGTGGAAACTGTCTTGCGCCAGGGTTGCCAACCGTTCTTGAATTTCGGGAAACGTTTCCACTTCGCCAGTGGGAATTAAGCCCAAATGTCGATCGCGCAGGACAATCTTTTCTTGACGGCGAAAAACCCCTAGAATGGGGATATTGATGCGGTCTAAAGCCACGTTTAACAATTCGAGATGGCGGTCACTACCCACCCGATTCAGAATGACACCAGCAATTTTGAGATGAGGGTTAAAGTTCGCATATCCTTGCGCGATCGCGCCCACCGAACCGGATAAACGAGAGCAATCAATCACTAACAGTACTGGCACGTTTAAAATCTCTGCAATGTGGGCAGTGGAGGCATAATCATTCTGTTGCGCTAAACAGACCCCATCGAAGAGTCCCATGACTCCTTCAATAATCCCATAGTCCATCCCTTGGCAATGGCGGAAAAAGCAATGTCGGACGTAGTCAGGGGAAGTTAACACCGGATCTAAATTGCGACAGGGTCGTCCGGTAACTTGGGTATGAAACATGGGATCAATATAATCAGGTCCCACTTTAAAGGATTGTACTCTTTCTTGTTGACGCGCTAGAAAAGAAAGCAAAGCAAGGGTAATGGTTGTTTTCCCGACACCACTGCGTTCACCGGCAATAATTAACGCCATAAATTATTTTTGTGACCACTGAGCATCCTTAACAGATGTTTTTTAAAGATAGCTCAAATTTTATGGTCATTCGTCCTTTGTCATCAGTCATTGGTGATGCTTCATCAAAAAAAGTCCCCCGAAATGGGGGCAATCCAGTGCAATCAGTTTGCTATTCTTTCATTAACCTTAAGCATTGGATCGCAGTTTTAACATTTCATAAGTACGAGCCATGCTTTCTTCATACAATACTTCGCGTCCCCACCGTTGCAATTGCTTGGTCAAGAGTTGTTCGGTTTTTTGATCAAACAGCGGAGTCACTTGCTGGATGCGGCAAGATTGAGCGCCACCCCCGGCTTCCATCCGCATACAGCCCGTGGTTTCAGAACAAAGGACCGTACAACAGTCAGCTTTTAAGTTCGTGGAACTGAGACGTAAACTAATGAGATCACCAGGAATATCCCCGGCTTCAACCGGAATCCCGGCTAACTCAGCTTCCACTTCCCTTTGTTCATCATTGGTAAACTTGATGCGACGAATATCATAGTCGCCGCCTTCATGTTCATAAGCAATGGGATCCCACTTTAAGCGAGAGGCTAACCACCCTAAAAACATTAACGCTTGGGCAGGATTTCCCTGTTCGTAATCAATGGTAACCCGATCCACTTCGGTCAGGGCGCTACGTCGTTCTGGGGGATCAAAGGCTTCGGCGGTTAATTCTTGCCATGCGGCTAAGCGCCGCCAGTTTAGGTCAGCAAAGACCATCCCTTCTTCGAGAACTTGACCAATGCAGTAAAGTTCTGCTTCCGGTTCCGCAAAGCTGCTGGAATCAATAATGATGGTATCGCTACTGTCTGCTAAGCGTTGAAAGAGACCCGATTCTGGGGCAGGAACCGCTTTCCACCACAGAAATTTGGGAAGTTCACTGAGCATTAACGCAGAAATCATCCCTGCAATCCGCTCTAATGCTCGCGGCGTGCCCGTGAGATTAATATACTCACAACAAACTAAACTATTACTTCCCTGCTTTTGAATCGGACAGTAGGCGGAAACTTGTGCAGAAACCCCTTCATCTTCTCCTGGTTGAGGATAAAGGGTAATAATCCGACAGGGATTGGCTGCTGCTATTGCCTCTGCCATCTCGTTCTGTTGGGGTTTGGCTTCTGACTCATAAACAACCATCGTAAACGTGGTTGCCCGGGTCGCAAGCGCGCCATCTTCCCCAGTGCGATTGGCTTGCCAAATTTGATCGAGTTCGGCTTCAATTTCTTCCAGGGAGACATCTTTGGGATGCTGCAAAGAAAGGAGGGGTGGAGATTGTGTCATACCTATTACGTCCTCAAATTACTTGTACAACTGAAATTCTGGTTAAGTTACAGTCGCCGCCAATTGCGACCATCGGCATTCATTAAGGCTTCCGCTTCGGCCGGTTGCCAGGTTCCGGCTTCATATTGGGGCACTAAAGTGGGATCACTCGCTTCATCCCAGGCATGTAGGGCGGGGCTAATGACGTGCCAAGCGGCTTCGACTTCATCGGATCGCGTAAAGAGGGTTTGATCCCCTAACATACAATCTAATAAGAGGCGGTTATAGGCATCAGCCGTTGCCATGCCAAAAGAGGAGCCATAACTAAAGTCCATATCTACGGATCGCGTTCTCAGTTCCGGTCCGGGCATTTTGGCTTCAAAGCGCAGGGAAATCCCTTCATTGGGTTGAATCCGCATTGTTAAGACGTTAGGGTTGGTTTGTTGGGCTGCGGACTGGAAAATCAGTAAGGGAACTTCTCGAAACTGGATTGCAATTTCCGTTACTTTCTTCGGTAACCGTTTCCCTGTGCGGAGATAGAAGGGAACGCCTTTCCAACGCCAGTTATCGCAATATAATTTTAACGCAGCAAAGGTGGGGGTTGTGGAATTGGGATCAACGCCATGTTCTTCCCGATAGCCAGGCACTGATTTTCCTTTCATCCAACCGGCGCTATATTGTCCGCGAATGGCACAGCGATCTAAATTATGGGGATCAGCAAGATAAAATGACTGTAAGGCCTTGGTTTTTTCCGTGCGAATACTGTCGGCATCAAGAGAATTCGGCGGTTCCATTGCAGTCAGAGAAACCAGTTGCATGAGGTGATTCTGCACCATATCCCGGAGTGCCCCAGAGGTTTCATAATAGCCAGCGCGATCTTCTACGCCCACGGTTTCCGCAACCGTCACTTGCACATGGTCCACAAATTGCCGATTCCACAACGGTTCAAAAATGGCATTGGCAAACCGGAATACTAACAAGTTTTGGACGGTTTCTTTCCCTAAATAGTGATCAATGCGATAAACTTGGTTTTCATAACAGACTTTTTGCACGGTGCGGTTGAGAGAACGAGCAGAGGCTAAATCTTTCCCAAACGGTTTCTCAATGACAAGACGATGCTTTTTCGGGTCTTGCAATAGTCCTGCATTCCCTAACTGAGTAATCGCTTCCGGGAAAAATTTGGGAGAAACCGCTAAATAAAAAACGCGATTGCCTCGGGTGCCTCGTTTTCCGTCTAATTCTCCTAAAAAGGCTTTCAGTTTCTGGTAACTTTCTTCTTGGTCCATGTTGCCAGAACAATAATAAAGCCCTTCGGCAAAGTCATTCCAGAGTTCTTCGTTGCCAATGCCAGTGGAATAGTTTTCGACCCCTTCCCGCATTTGTTCCCGAAAATAGTCATGACTCCAATCGCGACGGGCGACACCGACAATGGTTAACTCCGCCGGAAGGCGATGTTCTTGTTTCATTTGGTACAGTGCAGGAACCAGTTTCCGTTGCGTTAAGTCTCCTGATGCGCCAAAAATAACCATAATGGCAGGTTCAGGGATGCGTTCTTGTTGTAAGCCAATGCGAAGGGGATTTTCTTTAACTGCTACCATATTTTGGTGATTTATTATTGGTGGTTAGAGATGTTCCACGGAACGTCTGTATATCCATAGAACGTCTTGACATTAATTGGTTATTGGTTACATTAATAGTCCCCCTCTATACCGGGAGAAGGGGGTCAGAAAACCCCCACTTTTTGGAATGGGGGATTGGGTTTGGTTATGCTGCGGCAAGTTGTTTGACTTTATTTTCAAGTGAAGAAAGCAGAGATTCGTAAGGTTTGACGAATTTGTCGATGCCTTCTTCGAGTAACTCAGCCATGACTTGGTCTAAGTCGATATTGACTTCAGGATCTTTGAGGGTTTCCATGAGTTGGTAAGCCTGATCAATGTCAGTTTCAATGCGATCGCCGGGATGGCAATGATCGGAACAGGCTTCAATGGTCTGTGGAGGCATGGTATTAACCGTGTTGTTACCGATTAATTCATCCACATACATGACATCGCTGTAGTCGGGATTTTTCGTGCCGGTACTTGCCCAGAGGAGGCGTTGCACGTGCGCGCCTTTAGCTTCTAGTGCTTGCCAGCGATCGCTGCCGAAGATTTTCTTGAATTCTTGATAGGCAATCTTGGCGTTGGCAATGGCAACTTTCCCTTTAATCGCCTCTAATTTCGCTTTGGTTGCTTCTTCATCTTCCCCTTTCACTTTCTCATCAATCATCTGATCGATTTTGACATCAATCCGACTGAGGAAGAAACTGGCAACCGAGGCAATTTGACTAATATCATTGCCGTCTTCCACCCGCTTTTCCAGTCCGCGAATGTATGCCCAAGCGGTATCAATATAGCTTTTTACCGAGAATAAGAGGGTAATGTTGACGTTAATGCCATCGCGAATGGCTGCTTCCACGGCGGGTAACCCTTCGGGAGTGCCAGGAATTTTAATCATGACGTTTTCCCGACCGATTTCGTTGAAATAGCGCCGGGCTTCGCTGAGGGTGGTTTCGGTATCTTGCGCGATCGTGGGCGGTACTTCGATACTGACGTAGCCGTCGAGTCCGTTGGTTTCATCATAAATTGGGCGCAGAATATCACAAGCTTCTCGGATATCTGCAAATACCAGAGATTCGTAAATCGCTTGTACGGACTTGCCGTCTTTGATCCCGGCTTCGATATCAGCATCGTAGATTTGGTTTCCCGCGATCGCTTTTTCAAAGATCGTCGGGTTAGAGGTAATCCCGTGAATTCCCCGCTCTTTGGTCAATCGTTTTAATTCACCAGAACGGATAATATCCCGACTGAGGTTATCCATCCAGACACTTTGACCATACTGCTTTTCAATTTGCAGAATTAAATTTTGCTCTGCTGCGGTCATGATTGTTAATTCCTCCTTATGAGTTTTCTCGACTGCATTTCTATTCATCCGCCATTGCAGGTTGTTGAGGACTGGTGGCTGATTCTTGATAGAAAGATTCCACTAACTCCACGTCTTTCGGACTACCAATAATTAAAGGGGAACGAGCATGAAGTTTTTCTGGCACAACATCCATTAGGTTCTCTGTCCCGGTACTGGCTTTGCCACCGGCTTGTTCAACGAGAAAGGCAAGCGGAACTGATTCATACAATAACCGTAACTTGCCTTCTGGTTTACTGACGGTTCCGGGATAAAGAAAGACTCCCCCTTGTTGGAGAATACGGTGAAAATCCCCGACTAACGCTCCTCCATAACGAGCGCTATAGCCGTGCTGACGATGGACATAACGGACATACTCGCGGATGGGTTCTTCCCACTGCCAGAAGTTTCCTTCATTCAAGCTATAGATTGCACCCGTTTCCGGGATTTGCATCTTTTCTTCAGCAAGAATAAATTCTCCTAAGCTGGGATCAAGCGTGAATGAATGTACGCCATTACCGAGGGAATAAACGAGTTTTGTACTCGCTCCATACAGGATATAACCGGCAGCAATTTGTTGATGTCCGTTTTGTAACAAGTCACTGGCACTTTGATCGAGATCTTCCCCTTCTTGCTGTCGGATGGAGAAAATTGAACCCACACTCAGATTGGTATCAATGTTGGATGACCCATCAATCGGGTCAAAGAGTAGGGTATAGCGTCCAATCGGACAATTTTCGGGAATATAATAAGGGGTATCCATTTCCTCAGAAGCGAGGCGACAGACTAGCCCACTTTGCTTAAACACGGAGATAAACACATCATTAGCATAAACATCCATGCGCTTTACCGATTCCCCTTGGACGTTAGTTTCTCCGGTAAAGCCTAAGACGCCTTCCACCAGTCCAGCATGACTGAGTCGCCGTGAAATCAGTTTACCTGCCAAGGCGATACGGTTCATGAGAGCACTTAGATCTTGTGCAGCTGGGGAAAAGCTTTGGAGTTCTTGTAAAACATGACGAGATAGGGTTGTGCAATCTCGGTCTAAACTGGGAGATTGCGCGGGATTAACCATAGTTTTCTCCTTGGATTGCGTTCAACGCAGTTATGGAGGATTGTAATTTCTAGGAGACTTCCTATTTACAATCATAAAGAGACATTCTCCAACAGGCTTCTAACTTTAGACCAAATTTAGTTTTCAGTTTTTTGTCCTGTTGATCCTGTCTTCTAAGTGAAACTTTAAACGACTATGATTAATCCCTCATGAGTTAAACCTGAAGTAATAGTTAGACTTAACCAGCAGAAGTTGCCGGTTTTTGCTCAGTTTTTTGGGATTGACTGCGTTTTTTACTAGAAGCGTGTTCTTCCAGTGGTGTTACTTGAATATGGTTAAAGAGAGTTGTGACAAATGCAAACAGCAGAAACGGTAAAGAAAGGACGAGAATCAGTCCCACTGTTGCCAGAGCATAAATTTGACGCTCACTACTCCACAGGGCAAGGGCTGTGGCGAGACTGATAAAGATAACAATCAGCCAGACGATAATTTGCCCATAAATATCGCCAAAGGTTAAAGTGCATTTGAATTGGTATTTTTGTAAGTCATTCATTCGTTTAATCCTATTTTCTTTAGATTTTCTTAAGATACATTCAGTTTAAACTGAATGGTTTTGGAATACATTGGGTCTTTCTTCTAGTTTTATTAAAGCGTGTCTGTAATTGTTGTTTTTGAATAAATTTATTTTTATTTTTTAATAAACTTTTACAATTAAGTTTCTGCACTGTCCATTGAGTTTCCACACTGATAAAAAATTGATAATGTTACTGATATAAATCACTAAATTTAATATTATATATCACGCAATTAATGAGTTCCCTTCAGACCCATGACAAAACCGGATTTCTTTTGGGCTTTCTTTTCGGCTTTTGAGGATTTACTTTTTAAAGCAAATGAGTAGTGCTTTAGAAGAGTGGTTAACTAATCGCTATAGCATGAGTCAAACCTAATGACCTTGCCTACTGTTATCTAGAACATACCTAATGAGTATGTCGAGATGAGTTATCCTAATACTCATTGCCTAACCCCGCAACGCTTATGTCTGATTCTTCTTCTCGTATTCGCATTCGTGGCGCAAGACAACATAATTTGAAAAATATCGACTTAGAATTACCGCGCGATCGCCTCATTGTGTTTACAGGAGTTTCGGGTTCGGGTAAGTCGTCTCTTGCCTTCGATACCATTTTTGCAGAGGGCCAACGACGCTATGTTGAGTCATTAAGTGCTTATGCCCGGCAATTTCTCGGACAGGTAGATAAGCCCGATGTGGATGCCATTGAAGGCTTAAGTCCTGCCATTTCCATTGACCAAAAATCCACTTCTCATAATCCTCGTTCCACGGTGGGAACGGTTACCGAAATCTATGACTATCTGCGGTTGCTGTTTGGGCGCGCTGGCGAACCCCATTGTCCTCGCTGCGATCGCGCGATTTCTCCCCAAACCATTGACCAAATGTGCGATCAAATTATGGAATTGCCGGATCGCACCCGCTTCCAAATTTTAGCGCCCGTGGTGCGTGGGCAAAAAGGGACGCATCAACAACTGCTATCGAGTCTCGTTAGTGAAGGGTTTGTTCGGGTTCGCATTGATGGCAAGATTCAAGAGTTATCAGATCCGATCAAACTGAGTAAAAATAAACACCATACCATTGAAGTCGTGGTGGATCGCCTGATTAAAAAAGAGGGAATTGAAGAACGGTTAGCTGACTCTCTCGCCACTTGTTTACACCGTTCTAGTGGCATTGCCCTGATTGATATCTTAAAGCGAGAGGACTCAGACGAAGCAGCAGATCATCTACCTGAAGAAATTGTCTTTTCGGAGAACTTTGCTTGTCCCGAACACGGGGCGGTTATTGAAGAATTGTCTCCCCGTTTATTTTCTTTTAACTCCCCTTATGGGGCGTGTTCCCACTGTCATGGTATTGGACGGTTGCGGATGTTTTCGCACGAATTAGTGGTTCCTGATCCCAAACAGCCGGTTTACAGCGCGATCGCGCCCTGGTCGGATAAAGACAACAGTTATTATCTCTCTCTCCTCTACAGCCTCGGCCAAGCCTATGGTTTTGAACTGCAAACCCCTTGGGAAAAACTGACCCCTGAACAGCAAGAGATTATTTTATATGGCACAGACGAACCGATCTTTATCTATGAAGATGCCAGAGGCGATCAGCCTAGAGGATATCATAAACCCTATTATGGAGTTATTTCTGGTTTAGAACGGGCTTTAGAAACGGCTTCTGAGACGTATAAGCAAAAACTGGAACAGTATCGAGTCGATCAAACCTGTGAAGTTTGTGGAGGAAAACGACTCAAACCCGCTTCTCTCTCCGTCCGGTTAGGGCAATACAATATTATTCAACTGACTAGCGTTGCCATTACGGAATGTTTAAGCCGTATCCAGCAACTGCAACTCTCGTCAAAACAAGCCAAAATTGGTGAACTCGCCCTGAAAGAAATTCAAGCGAGGCTGCAATTCCTGCTTGATGTTGGTTTAGATTATCTCACGCTCGATCGTCCTGCCATGACCTTATCGGGAGGAGAAGCCCAACGCATTCGTCTCGCCACGCAAATTGGATCCGGATTAACTGGCGTTCTCTATGTGTTAGATGAACCCAGTATTGGTTTGCATCAACGGGATAACGGACGCCTGTTAGAAACCCTGAAAAAACTGCGAGACTTAGGGAATACCTTAATTGTTGTCGAACATGACGAAGAAACGATTCGCAGTGCGGATCAACTCGTCGATATTGGACCAGGCGCAGGCATTCATGGCGGGAAGATTGTTGCCCAAGGGAACTTAAAAGCAATTACGGAGTGCAAAAACTCCATCACCGGTGATTACTTAGCCCAAAGACGGATGATTGCCACTCCAGAAAAAAGGCGTAAAGGCAATGGCAAATCCTTATCGTTAATTGATGCCCACGCGAATAACCTTCAGCATATTGACGTGGACATTCCCTTAGGAAAACTGGTTTGCGTGACCGGGGTTTCGGGTTCGGGTAAATCGACGCTGATTAATGAACTCCTCTATCCGGCTTTAAAGCATCGCCTCGGTTATAAAATCCCGTTTCCGAAAG
>CAZAYV010000095.1:0-4531 GCA_964489465.1 uncultured Dactylococcopsis sp.
CATCTGATCATTGGCCCGACTGTCAGGAGGTTCTTTTACCCTTTATTTATAAATCTCAGGTGTACACCATTCCCACTTTAGGCTCAACCAATATGCTGCGGCGATCGCTGCAAGACTTGAAACCCGATCTTGTCCATGCCTCTCTTACGCTGTCTCCCCTCGACTTCCGCCTCCCAGAAATTTGCAAAGAACTGAATATTCCCCTTGTGGCGACGTTTCACCCCCCTTTTGATAGCAAACTGCGCAATCTCAAATCCAGCACGCAATTCCTCACTTATCAACTCTACGCCCCTTTTTTAGCTCATTATGATGGGGTAATTATTTTTTCTCGCATTCAACGGGATTTATTAATGCGCTTAGGGGTTCCCGAAGAAAAATTAGCTGTGATTCCCAATGGGGTTGATGAAAACAAGTATTCCCCGGGAGAATCAGATTTTAAGGCTCATTTTGGGGCAGAACGTTTATTTGTTTATCAAGGGCGCGTCTCTGCCGAAAAAAATGTTGAATCTTTGCTCCGGGCTTGGAAATACTGTCGTTTGGGCAATGAATCGAAACTGGTAATTGTGGGTGACGGACCGCTAGTGAGTTCTCTGAAACCGTTTTATAATAAACGCCACGGGGTCATCTGGCTCGGCTTTGTTGCCGATGAAGAAAAACGCATTGAAATTTTGAGAGCAGCGGATGTGTTTATTCTGCCCTCTCTGGTCGAAGGATTATCGTTATCGTTATTGGAAGGAATGGCATGCGGCATTGCTTGTGTTGCCACTGATGCGGGGGCTGATGGCGAGGTTTTAGAAGAAGGGGCTGGTGTGGTTTTAAGTACGAATCGGGTGACTACGCAACTGAAAACGTTATTGCCGTTGTTACAAGATCACCCCGAGTTAACCAAGGTGTTAGGGGAGAAAGCGCGAGCGAGAGTGCTTGATCGATATACGCTTAACTGCAACATTACGGAGTTAGAATCCCTGTATCAGCAAGCGGTACGGGCTAAATCGATGCAAATGATGTAAGCATTCAGAACCGCAGATAATGCATTAGCTGCGAGGTTAACTGTGCTTCTAAACCTAGGCGCTGATGAAAATCCGCTACATTACGATAACTACCATGATTGAGGCGATTAACCACCACTTTTTCGGCAAGGGCTTGATCGAAGAAAGGAAGCGTTGCTAATTCCTCAGCCGTTGCCATATTAATATTAACCCGTGTTGGGGCGAGGAGACTTTCTGGATCAGCAAAGGTAAAACTGAGGATGGGTGCCAAAGGTTGTAGGCGGTGTAGAGGAAGATTTAAAGCGGCTGCAATATCTTCAATCGCGTAGAATTGCACGCCACTGGCGGTTAATGCAGTGAGGGTTTGCGCTTGACGAATGGAAAACCCAGGAAGACGTAACCAATCATCCACCATTGCTGAATTGACTTCAATTTTAATATTGAGTTGTGCCGCGATCGCGATTTCTTCCAAAGACTGAAACCGATAATACGGATCGTTTTTAATTTTGCTTCGTAACCACAAAAAACGCGGATTGAGCGATATCATAGCTTACTGATTAATCCGATTCACGAGTTGACGACGCTGCTTTTCAAATTCATACTCTGAGAGTAGCCCTTCTTCTCGTAACTGATCCAATCGTTGAATGGCATTAGCCGTTTCTTCGACTAAGTTGGGAGAGAAATTTTTCTGACCATCGCTTCTGAAATAGGACGCCCCCTGCGGATTGAACCGCTGCTGAAAACGGTCTTCTGACTGCATAAAATACCAAATTCCTTCTAGCAAACTGGCAACTTGCGCCAGTCCAAAAAAAGACAAAATCCCCATTTCTGTCATTGGCGGAGTCAAGATCACCGACAGCAATAAATAGGTTAATCCCCACCAGGGTTGTCCCAAATAAAATTTATGCAGCCCGGAGAGTGGCGTAATTGCACTCACCATTGCCAACATCACTGCTAACTTCTGACTTTTTTCTTCCGCTAAGAACATTGATAAACCTGTCTAATCATTCCTTGAGTTGTTACTTAGCTACTTCCTCAATCAAAGGGCAATTGATGTGATCAATGCGCCTGAGTTAAAACTAATTAGGACAAACGCTTTCTTTCTGATTAGAAATCAACGATCCCCAGTCCAATCAAAGCCCTGCCTCTCTATCTTATACTACCTGTCATCGCACTCAACTGGCTTTCTCAAACTCGATTTTGATCATTTCCGCAGCTTGTTTTTAAGACGAGTGGTGAGAATGGTTAGTTCGGGTAACTGTAACAAACTGGCGATGCTAAAAAAGATGATTAAGGCAATGGTTGAAGGAAGGATGATTTGTCCCATTTCTAACAAAAGATTGCCGTGTCCCAGCCATTGTTGCCAAATCTGACTGCTTCCCCAACTTCCCATTCCTGCTAAGAGAGTTGCCCCAATCAAAATGGAAAGGATTTTTCCCCATTGCAATAAAGGGAGTCCATTTAATCTCTGGTTGAGTGCCCATAACATAATCCCCATGGAAGTAATATTGACACCAATTGTGGCAAGAATTAAGCCGGGGGTTTGGAAAAGATTAACGAATAAATAGTCCAAGATGACATTCAGCAAAATATTAAAAATACTAATTCGGAAGGGGGTTTGTCCATCACCCAGGGCATAAAAAACGCGCACCAGAACATCTCTTCCTAAATAAAAAAACATTCCTAAGCCATAGGCAACTAAAACAGGAGCAACCACTTCTAATGCCGTGTTATCGAAAGCATAGCGTTGATAAATAAAGCGTACAATCGGAAAAGCAAGGGTCATTAAAATAGCAGTTAGCGGAAGCATGGTTAAGGCAGATAGTAATAAGCCTTGACGGATTCTTGTTTTTAATTCCCCCCAATTTTCTGGAGCAGTTAATCGTGAAAAAACCGGTAACATTGGCACTAAAATCATATTAGAAATAATGCCTAATGGGGTTAAAGCAATGAGATTCGCATATTTCATTGCGGCAGCTGCATTATTAATATAAGAAGCAAAAAATAAGTCAGTATAAACATTAATATGGAGCATACCCGAAGAAAGGGTTGCTGGTGCCATTACGCTTAACACCTCTTTCACGCCCGGATGGGAAAACTGAAAACGCAGCCTAAATTTTCCTAAGCCCGATCGCGCTTGGGCATAGAGTTGAATTAACCACTGTAAAATTGCCCCAAGCAAAGTTCCCCCGGCTACAACCATGCCCCCTAATCGCGCGTACTCAGGGTTGAGTAAATCATTACCTAAAAACAGGGCTAACCCCCCTAAACCGGCAATGACCGCTAAGCTAGAAAAGAGCGGGCTAATCCCCGGTAGCCAGTATTGATCGGACGCATTGAGGGTGCCGAAACCAATGCCAATCAGTCCCGCTAAAACGGCCATTGGTGCCATAATTTGCAGTTGCTGAATCGCAAGGGAACGGACGGCGTCTCCATTAGGAGTTGCCGTTAGCCCTGGGGCAACTAAGTCAATTAAAAAGGGAGCAAATACCACTAACAAAATAGCGACGAACAGTAAAATCCCACTGACTAAAGTGGTGACGGTTTCTACTAAAGGGGCGGCTTCTGATTGATCGCGCCGGGATAAAACACTGACTAAGGCACTGTGAAAGGGTCCATTAATGCCTCCTAACAGAATTAATAAAAAGCCCGGAATAATGTAAGCGTAGGCATAGGCATTGACCACTGGACCAACGCCAAATGCAGCAGCAATGACTTGTTCTCGCACTAAACCAAAAATTTTACTAATCAGTGTCGCGATCGCGACAATACCAGCAATATTGGTCAGTGAACGATGAGAGGTAGGTTTTCCTGACACAATGAAGTTCCTAAAGCGAAAGGGGGAAATCGTGACTACAGATTGATGGTGGAGAGGAGGAGAGAGGGTAATGTCGAATTGATCAATGTTTGCTACAAATTGATCGAATCTTCGATTCGCTGCCAGAGGCAATCCAGGAGATGGGGGAGACAAGGAGAGGTCATTGCTCATCTATAGCATGAATGAATCAATTTCATATAAGGGATGACCCATGACTAATAATTGTTGTCCATTGCCTTAGGCAAACTTTTTTTTCAAGTCGTGTGATATGCGTAACATTGATCAATCAATTCGGGATCAGATAACGAAAGTGAAAGCAAAGGTGGGATAGCCCACCTTGCTGGAGACAATTACTGTCCGATGGTTTTCTTCTGTTCAACAACTGTTTCGTCAGACGGAGTTTCGGCGTCTTCGGTTTCAGCGGTAGAATCCATTTCTTCTGCGGTTTCCTCAGTTACAGCGCGATCGTCTTTCATCTCTTCTTCAGATTCAGTGACGGTTTCCGGTTCTTCAATCTGGTTCTCTTCGCTAGTCGTTTCCTCGTCGGTAACGGCTTCAGGGGTAGTTTCTTCAGCAGGGGTTTCTGGTGCTTGTTCTTCCGTTACCGCTTCGGGTTCAGTGGGGGCTTCCGCTTCTGCTTCCGATTCAGTCAGAGTTTCCTCTACTGTTGTTTCCTCTTCCGCTTCAGGAGTAGTTTCTTCAGCAGGGGTTTCCGGTGCTTGTT
>CAZAYV010000095.1:4631-17361 GCA_964489465.1 uncultured Dactylococcopsis sp.
CGCTTCAGGAGTAGTTTCTTCAGCAGGGGTTTCCGGTGCTTGTTCTTCCGTTACCCCTTCACTGGGCGTTTCTTCTTCAGCTTCGGCTGGGGCTTCCTCTTCGGGAGTGGTTTCTTCTGGTGTAACTTCTTCTTCCTCAACTTCCGGTTCCGGAACTTGATACTCAGCATCAACAATTACGCGGGCTTCTGCTGCGGTTAATTCTCCCCGGACTAATTTAGAAAGGGTATCCTCTCCTTGCGGTTGATAAGTAAACAGTCTCGCCGCCGTATTAAAAGCGTTATCAATCCGATTGCCATCCCCATCAAGGAGTTCGAGCTTAATCCAGTTTTGTCCGACTTGAAACCCTTCCAAGTAAATCGGCAGCCAGTTATCCATAATAAAGCTTTCGCCGTTGATCGTAGCGCGGACTCGCCAGTCTCTTTGTGCAGCCGGGTTAATGGCAGCACCATCTTCTTCACCGAGCCGGATCGGAGCATTAGTGAGATAATAATCCAATAAAATCGGTTCTGCACCATAAGTACCTTTTGGGCGACTATAGGTTAATAAAGGTTCCTCTGGATCAGGTGCATTGTCTCCAGTTTCTGTAAATAAGTGAAAGGTTACTTGCGCGTATGCCCCTTCATTTTTAAAACTTTCATGCCAGGGGCGAGAGGCAAACATCCGAATGGTATGGGTTCCGGGAGTAAGATCTTCAAAGACAATCGGTTCTTCAGCCGTATAGACGGCACGATAGGGTTGGTTATCTAAAATGACATGAAGATGGGGTCCCATGCCCAATTCTTCATTTTTAAAGAGCGGATAATCTTTAACATCAACTTGGATACTCACGCGAGTATCTTCAATCACTTCCCCATTGGTGGGGCTAATAATCGACACTTGCGGTTGATAGTTATCAAGGGTCTGTCTTAATTCTTCAAAAATGGCGGGTGGGGCAACTTCACTGAGAACTGCTTTTGGGGGGGGAACTTCTTCGGCTTCTTCGGTTTGAGCGGTTTCTTTCCCGCCGCAACTAATCAGTCCGATACTTATTAAGCAAATTAAAAAACTACAGCAAGCCAGTTTTGCCCATTGACGGATTTTAGTTTGACTAAACACGATTTTATATTTCCTTAGTATGTCTTTTCTGTGCTTCACTGTATCAGAATTAGTCCCTTTGTCCTTGGTCATTAGTCCTTCGTCTTTGGTACGAATGACTAACTTCGACTAGTGGGCGATCAATTTTGTCTTGAGGGATGAGTGTGCTGATCTTGTCCCACCTCAATCCATCATTTCAAAGTTGACAGAGTACTAGAGTCATAACCAGTGACAGCATAAAATCCCACGACCTTTTGAAGTAGGATGAGTAAAAAAAACCCCTCCCCGTTTGGAGAGAGGCTTTTTGTATTGTTAGAGCTCAGCTTAGTCTAGCGTTTAGAAGGAGAACTTCGTCCGGAGAACGCCAACATAAACGGTATCATTATCTGAATCACGGTCGGGGTTGAAGACCGCAAAGAAACCAGGGGTAATGGAGATGTTGTCGCTTAGGGGGAAGTCGTAGGAAATTTCACCAATGTAAGTGCGGTCTTCTTGTTCAAAATCGCCAAAACTGGTATCAACATCGCCATAGAAAGTAGGACTGGCAAAAGCGAGACCGAGTTTACTGCCTTCTTTACCCAGATCAAAGAAAGCAAGGTTAGCACCAAAATTCCAACCATCCGCTTCAATATCGGCATCGACAACACGAACTTCACCGTCTAGGTCAACCCAAGTCAACCAGCCGCCAAGTTCGGTGCGAGACCCTAAACGAATGGCACCACGAGCACCAACTGCATTTTGGGTGATATCGGCGCTATCAAGACTCCCATTTGCACTATTATCAAAGTTAAATGCGCGAGTTACTTGTTGACCGCGGCTATAACCAACGCCAACATCGAAGTTATCCCCAGCATAGTTAAGGTTAGCGGCTACCACATAGTCTTGGAAGAGACCCACCTCGAAGTCAGTTGCCGAGTCACCTGTATTAACGGTGTAACCCGCACCAAGGCTTAAGCGGTCAGATAAAGCAATGTTGGCACTAATACCAGTCCCATCTTGATCGATGCCGCCGGTTAAAGTTTCCAAGGCAGCAAACTCTCCTGCTACATTTTCGTTTTCTTCTGGGTCGAACAGCTCCTCAAGATCATCTTGACTTAGGATGGTAGATAAACCGATACCACCACCAGTACCATCAAGGGTAACAATATCATCTTGAGTGAAGTCGCTAATTTCACCACCGCTACCATAGTTGTACTCAAAGGTTTCATCGGGATCCATATCGTTGGCGCCAATGGCAATCTGAACCTTGTCACCAAGGGGGAAGGTATAGATTAAGTCTTCGAGTTCAAACGCGCCACCGGTATCCTCTGCATCCTCTAAAGCTGCATCAGCAGTCCCAGTGGACGCTTCTACAAAGTCACCGTTGGAACCAAAATCAGCAGCTTGGAAGCTCACTTTTAATTGATCGCGACCGGTGAAGCTGGCATTAAAGTCGAGGACGGCATCGTAGAGGAAGCTAACGTTGCTCTCAACATCATCATCACTCTCAAAATCGATGCCACCGGTGCCAATGGTCAGAGTTTGTTCATCTCCAAAGGCAAGGGTGTTCATGAAGGTAACCGAACCGGCCAATTTGGTGGTTGTGGAGAATTGATTATCTTCTAAGAAGCCGACGCGACCTTCTAAGTTATCAACACGGGTCCCTAGGGTGGCTAATTCCGCTTCAAATTCTTGCATTAAGCGTTCTAGCGCAGCTAAGTCTTCGGCACTGACTTGGCCTTGGTTCGCTGCGATGAGGCGCTCAATTTGTTGTAAACAGGCATTTAAACCTGCAGCAAATTCATAACGGGTGAGTGCGCGATCGCCGCGAAACGTCCCATCGGGATAACCGGCGATACAACCGTAGCGTTCTACCAAGTTACGGAGTGCTTCAAATGCCCATTCACCAGGGGAAACATCACGAAGCTGGAAAACGCTATTCACTTGGTTTAAGGAGTCATTGCTTCCTTGATTGTTGTATTCATCAATTTGCTGTAACAATTCTTGTTCAGAATTGCCTGCACTTTGAGCAAATACAGGTCCGGCTTGAGCCGCGATGAAAGATGCACCTAATAAGATCGGAGCAGCTTTGAATAAATGAGTTAGCTTAATATTTGACATCATAACCTCACACCAAAATTTTTAGACCATATGGATTTAGATCCTCTAACATTTCTGATTTTAGAGCAAATTGCTAGTGAAGATCAATATTAAGTTACTCGTCATTAAGAAGAAGTAATATTGCTCAATGTCCTATAATGTGAGGGTTTTATCCATTTTGCCTTTTGAATACCTAGTCCACTTGTTTGATTGTCACAAGTCTGTTTTTTCTTTTTTGATCGCTTTAAAAGCGTGTCTTTCCCTAAATACTTAAATAATTATTTCTTAATAATAAGAATTAATCGATCACCGAAAAAGAGCGCTAGCATCGGCTAGCGCTCTTTTTTTGAGTACCCCCAAGGGAATTCGAATCCCTGTCGCCTCCGTGAAAGGGAGGTGTCCTAGGCCTCTAGACGATGGGGGCTCGTTGTTCAGTCCTTTAATAATCTAACGTAGCTTTTGGGGACTGTCAACATTTCTCCGCCAAAAATTTCAAATTTTCCCAGGAAAGCAGGGGGGCTATGAACCATGACGTAGCTTTGATAGCTGCTTCTGTGCTTTGGGATCAAGGGCATTGACTAAAAAACGCCCTTGCGATTTTTGGCGCGATCGCTGCTTAGTTTTCGTCTTACGTCTCGCCCAGGTGACATCGTTCGCCAGTTGTTGGGCAGAGAGCCATTCTGCACCATAACCGGAAACCGTCAGCTGTTGGGCGCGATCGGAAGTCGCAACAATCAACCGCTGCTGCGCCACTCTGCCTTGACGGGAGTTGGTGGCACAAAACTTTTCAATATAGGTATCGGCAGTTTCTTTATAAGCGGTATAGTAAACTGATAGATACGCTGTCAGCGTTTCACGAAACTTAGGCGTACTCTGGAAATGAGCGTCAAAAACGACTTGCGTGTGATAGCCTTTGCTTGCAGTATAGTTAATTAAAGTATCCACAAGCCGATCGCGGGCTGCTTCTAAATCGCGATCACGCAGGGACTTTAGTTCGGACCAAGCCCCGATAATGTTATAGCCATCAACTAATAGAACGGGAGGTGCGGTAGGAAAAGACATGATTCTGCATCAAAATTACATATATAAGGACAAGCGTTGGTGAAATAGATCATCGTTATGTCCACAATGATAATCTGAATCGCATTAACCTGTCTCTATCTTTTTGCTTGGTATGATGGAGAACGGATTCTTTTTTGGAGAAATTGTTTATGAGTCGTCGTTGTCAACTGACAGGGAAAAAAGCAAATAACGCCTTTGCCATTTCACACTCTCACCGCCGAACGAAAAAGCTACAAAATGCTAATTTGCAAACCAAGCGGGTTTGGTGGCCAGAAGGAAACCGTTGGGTAAAACTGACCCTTTCCACAAAAGCCATTAAAACCTTACAAAAGAAGGGCTTGCAAAAAATGGCAAATGAAATGGGAATTAACCTTAATAAGTTTTAAGCGACTAGCGCTAACAGTGATGACCTGCTTTCAGTACAGAATAAACTCAACAGCAGGTCATTTGATTGAATTTAAGTCTTGAGTCATATAATTCTGATGGTCTCTCCAGTTCCGTGACCAGTGGCTAGTCCTTCCTGTAACTGCATATCACGGTCAAATTCGTCACTCGAATCAATCGATTTCTTATCAGTATTCGAACAATTGAGGGTTGACCACTTTCCAGAGAAGCTCTTATTTTTTTTGTAAGCGATGTAACCCTCTAAAACTGATCGTTATGATAATGATTGTAGTTACTGGTTTTCCTGCCTAAAAATCAAATATTGGATGGACTTAAATACAATTTTGCGCCTCTTAGTGATTATTTCCTGTTGTTCTTTAATTGTCCGAGTCATAATTTCCCGTAGGAATTGGGGATGGTTAGGAGTCGCAACTGGTATTCTTGCTGTCATTATTGCTTCTTCATTTTTTGCCCCTGAACAATCAGGCATTATCGGTGGCATTTTATGGTTAGTTTTGGTTTTAATGCCGATTCTGGGGTTAAGACAAGTTAATTATTTGATTTACCAAGAAAAGTTTCAAAGCGCCAGACAGTTAGCTTCTTTTTTATCTTTGCTACATCCGGGAGATGGCTGGCAACAACAACCGCAATTTTTACGAGCATTAGAATTAACAAAAAAAGGAGAATTAGAAAGAGCACAAGCCCTTTTAGACCGATATTTGCAAAACTCAAATCATAGTTTCCACCATACCGCGCAAGCGATCCAGTTTCGGCTTGAAGCCCGTTGGCAAGAGTGTTTAGAGTGGTTGCGAACAGAAGTTTCGGAATTTCCGCTCTGGCAAAATTCAACCTTAGCCACCATTTATTGCAGAACCTTAGGAGAGGTGGGTGATTTAAATGGTTTAATTTGGGCTTTTACCTTTCATCAGGACCAACTCCAACAATTAGGGGGGTCGATGGCTGTGAATTTAGCGCGTTTATATGTTTTTGCTTTTGCCGGAGAGGTTCAAGCAGTCCGGCAACTGTTTGCTTCGACTTTAAAAATTTATCCTAAAAATGTACAGGAGTTTTGGCTAGCAACCGCAGAAATGGCAGCGGGAAATCAGGAAGTTGGACAAAAAATATTATTCAATATTCAAAAAAAAGATCTGGCTTTAGAGGCAGCAATTGCATTTCGTTTGACTGAGACTTGTCCGGAAGCTCAGTCTATTTTAATGGCTGATTCCTTGCAGATGATTACAGCGATTAAAAAAGATCTACAACACGAACTCAATTATGGGGGTGCAATTAGTTTAACTCCCACCAAAGCCAACACAACCTATAGTTTAATTTTGATCAATATCCTCGTTTTTATTTGGGAAATTAATCAAGGCGGGAGTCAAAATTTAGAAACCCTTTACCAATTAGGTGCAGCCGTTCCCAACGCCATCATTTCGGGAGAACCGTGGCGAATTTTGACCGCTAATTTTCTTCATTATGGTTGGATTCACTTAGCCAGTAATCTTTTGGGATTATGGATTCTTGGTCCTTATGTGGAATTTTATGTGGGATGGATTCGCTATTTAATCATCTATTTTATGAGTGGTATCAGTGCCATTTCTGTATTTACAGCAGTTGCATTAAAAATGGGGCAAGGGGATGAATTATTAGTGGGGGCTTCTGCGGCAATTATGGGGTTAATGGGGGCAACTTTTATCATTTTATGGCGAGGATGGCAACAAGACAAATCAAAAATTGCTCAAGACCGATTACGGTTAGTGATGCTCATTATTGGTTTACAAGTTGTTTTTGATCTGAGTGTCGCAAATGTCAGTTTCTTAGGTCATTTCTTTGGTTTGATTTTTGGCATGGTGATAACTCGCATTCTCTTATTTTTTACTGATCAAAAAGCATAGAAAACTGCTTGCGATCAAAATGAGTTTCTCCACTCCAAACCAGAACTTTGAGGGACTCCAACCACATTTACTTACAAGATTTTTTCGGAGAACCGGGCGATACGTATTGAGATTCAATCACACTAAATCAGTATCATATCAAGGCGCGATCGCGCCTTGATTAGGAATCTTATCGGTTTTCGCGAGTCCGGCTGACACTCATTGATTCTCCTATGCCACACTGCAGCGTCCCGCTTTGGCTTGAGTCAACCTTAACGCCAAAGAGGTTTCCACCCCCGGTCTCCCGAAGGGAGAATTGGCATCGCCTTAGCTTTTTCTTCCAGAATATAAAATTTCAGTACCACGCAGAATGAGATGAGTTGACTCAGACATTTTTCCGTAAGTTCTACAATAGAAAAGTATTCAACAAGAACAGCTTATAATCTAGATCCGATTTGTGACTCAATGGCTGAAAATAATGTAGAAAATCCCTGGGTAGAAGGACTGAAAACCTTAGCTTTAAGTGCGGTGTTAGCTTTTGGCGTTCGTACCTTTGTTGCCGAAGCACGGTACATTCCTTCCACATCCATGTTACCGACCTTAAAAATTAATGATCGTCTCCTGATTGAAAAGATTGGCTATCGCTTTACCTCTCCCGAAAGAGGAGATATTGTTGTTTTCTCGCCAACAGAGGCGCTAAAGGAACAAGGCTATGATGATGCTTTTATTAAGCGGGTGATTGGTCTACCGGGAGAAACGATTCAAGTCAGGGGAGGCGTCGTAACAGTCGATGGCCAGCCTCTGCTGGAAAATTATCTTGCCGATGAACCGGATTATGATTTTGGTCCGGTGACAGTTCCCGAGGGTCACTACTTGGTTTTAGGCGATAATCGGAATAATAGCTATGATTCTCATTATTGGGGATTTTTGCCCCGTGAAAATATTATCGGTCGCGCTGCTGTCCGGTTTTGGCCCCTCGGTCGGATGACATTCATTGATGACCCGTCATACTCTCAATCGGAACAAGAAGCTCCACAAACGCCCTAAATTAACGTTGCGCGTTTTCAGTTTGGGGGTTGCTTTCCCGAAGCTTCTCAACGTTGTCAGCAAGTCAACCATTACTCAGCATTGATAAGGCTTATACGGTTTCGAGCCAATCATAAATGCGTTCTAGCTGCTCTAAGGTAATTAAACCATATTGCCAGAGCAGCATTGGTAATGGATCCGTATTGCTTTGGCAATGGCGTTGCGCGATCGCGATTGAGTCATTGGAAATCGCTAATTCTTCTTGCAAAAAGCGCAAGAATTTAGCGTAGGTTGTTGGCATCATGGGTTTGACCTCATTGATAATCTTAGGCGTAAGTTAAACATTAAATATGAAAACTGAGTGAACCCTGAGTTAAGCTAGAGGAGAAGATAAATTTCCCTCTCTTTTACAGGAGGTTATTTTTTCTGAATCGAAGAGCTAACTATAGTAGCTCTTCAGGAATTGTGTCTTGGTTATAACTTAATCTTTTCTTAACTTTGTAATCACTGATTTGAGAGTTGTAATAACCCGTGAAACCGTCATTACAAGCTGCAAAACGGATAAAACGTAAAAAGTGCTTTACGAATTTTTTATGGGTTGCAAAGGCTAATTACAGAGTTTAGATTAAATCAAGGTTTGACCGACTCTATCTCTTGATTGATCCTGGATAGCGCTTGGGATCAGCACCAAGGAGGACATCAAGAAGGTTAAATGCCTCAGGAGAGGTTGCCTTAAAAAAAGATTACTATAGTAAACCAATATTATATCCATACCTAGGTGAATGCGCAACCTTCCGGCACAAGCGTCATAAAAGTTAATTACCTCTGGCTAAAGCTTGCTGAGACGCCATCAATCATTGATAATAAACAATTGATTGTTTTTCTTTATTGCCAAGATAATTATTATTCAGTTTAAATTGAGTTCATTTATGTTTAAAACAATTGTTCCTCGTCAACGCTTTTCTGCATTTGCGCTAGTTTGTATGGTCGCTCTTGCTTGCTGGCTTTGGTTAATGCCGAGCGCGATCGCGGGATTAGATGATGATCGTTATGATGGCAATATCTTTGCGTTGTATGCTGGTAATGGTTCGTTAGTTCCCCCCCGCGTTTCTCTGGCTGAGTCGATGAAAGGGGGAAAACCGAGTTTGCTGGTGTTTTATTTGGAAGATAGCAAAGACTGCAAAGCCTTTTCTGTAACGGTTTCTGAGTTACAACGCTATTATGGGCGAGCCGCCAGTTTTATTCCGATTAATGTCGATATGTTAAGGGATCAAGACGAATTCCAGCCCACAGAAGCGGGTTACTATTATCGTGGACTGGTTCCGCAAACGGTGATTATTGACCAACAAGGAGAGGTTGCTTTTAATGAAGTGGGACAAGTCAGTTTTGAGCGGATTGATGATGCTTTTCGTGAGGTGTTTGACTTATTGCCTCGTTCTAAATCAAAGGAATTAAAGCGTCGCTCATTGAATAATATCAATGTGGGCTTAGAAGAGTCCGACAAAGAAGAGTAATGATTTAAGCCGTTTCATCAGAAAACGCGCTAAATAAGTGCGCCAAAATGGTATTTGAAAATAAGAGCCCTTCGGGATCAGCCAGTTGTAAGTGTCCCCAATGATGATGATTGGCGTGACCTAAAATTACCCAGTTGCGCTCTATGTAAGGTTGCAAAATCTGAATCAGATATTGGACTTTTTCCGAACCAAACTGGTGCGCGATCGCGCTTAAGTCAATCCCTTCAGTTAATCTTAAACCCAGCATCAAAATTTCCAATAGTTGATCATCGGGATCAAGATGGGTCGTTTGATGCAACTCATGATTAGGATCGCTCAAGGTTTCAACCCAACTCGCATACTCACGGCGCGTGCGCGGTCGAGTCAAACGTTGTCCGCCTAAAAAACTGGCTGCCCCCATACCGAACCCATAATAAGGCTGATTCTCCCAGTACACTCGATTATGGCGACATTGGGAGTCTGGGTAAGCATAATTACTAATTTCGTAGTGGGTGTAGCCAGCAGTGGTTAATTTTTGCTGAGTTAGACGATACATTTCGGCAGCGGTTTCATCGGGGGGTAAAGGTAATTTCCCGGCTTCCGCTTGCCGTTCAAAGGCAGTTCCCGGTTCAATAATCAAGTCATAACAAGAAAGATGAGGGGGAGATAACGTAATGGCTTGGTCAAGGGTAGCGTCCCATTGCTCAAGGGTTTGTTGGGGTAAACCGGAGATTAAATCGAGGCTAAAGTTCGCAATCCCTAATTGTTCAAATTGCGCGATCGCGCGATGAATATCATCAACTCGATGCGTTCGTCCAATTTGAGCTAATAATTCATCTTGAAACGCTTGTACGCCTAAACTGTAGCGGTTAATCCCCAGCTGCTGATAAGCCTTTAGTTGCTCAAGATCAAAGGTTTGCGGATCAATTTCAATGGAAATTTCTGCATCTTTAGCGATGGAAAAAGAGTGATCTAAAGTCGCCAAAATTTTTTCCAATTCCGATACGGGTAACAAAGAAGGGGTTCCCCCACCAAAAAAAACCGTGTTCAAACTTGCAGTCGGAAACCAATGAGCCGTCAAACGAATTTCTTGACATAATCGGGTGACATATCGTGCCATTGCCTGAGCCCGGTTCAGCGTTCCTCCGCCATCCCCAATCACACTAATTGGGAAATCGCAGTAATAGCAGCGACGACGGCAAAACGGAATGTGAATATAAGCGGAACTTGTTGGCAAAATCATTAATCAATTATTAACGAATTAACCTGGATTGACGATTCCCATCTTAAGGAAGACATGATTATTACAGAAGCGTTCACAATAGGAGATAGGAAAAAGGACAAAGCAAACGTTAAATATTATGCTGTCTCAAACCGGAAAGACTGAGTCTAAGCCTTGGTCAAGCAAAGATATAATAGGAGTTTAATTCCGATCCTAATCGTGATCATAATTTTTCCATTGGACAATACTCATGATTGATGTCATCATCGTTATCTTATTCGTTCTTACTGCTGCCAGTTTAGGGTTTGGTAGTATCGACTTACTGCCGGACGCGGCTTTAGAGTCTGTCACCAACATTGAAGCCCTGCGTTGGATTATTGGCAGTTTTACCGCCATTATTGGTTTAGCCGTCGGACTAACCGCGCAAACCTTCTATCGTCGTTTAGAAAAGCAAATTCGCCAAACGCCCATTGAAGTGATCCTGACTCGTTCGGTCGGACTTGCTATTGGGTTGTTGATTGCTAATTTAATGTTAGCCCCCATTTTTCTATTCCCCATTCCCGAACAATTGAACTTTGTTAAACCTTTAATTGCCATTTTAGGGAGTGTCATTTTTGGTTTCCTTGGGGTTACTCTCGCTGACACGCACGGGCGAACCTTTTTACGACTGATTAATCCCAATAGTATGGAATATCTTTTAGTGGCGGAAGGTACCCTCAAATCGGCAACCACAAAGGTCCTCGATACCAGTTGTATTATTGATGGACGTATTGAAGAACTCCTTAATACAGGCTTCATTGAGGGGCAATTGATTATTCCGCAATTTGTTTTACAAGAGTTGCAGTATCTTGCCGATACAGCCAATGACCAAAAACGAGTGCGGGGTCGTCGCGGCTTAGATATCCTCAAACGGATGCAACAAGAGTATCCCGAACGAATTGTGATTAACAGTTCGGATTATGACGATGTTTATACCGTTGATGCCAAATTGGTGCGCTTTACTCAAGAAATTAATGGGGTTTTACTCACCAATGATTACAACTTGAATAAAGTCGCTGACTTACAGAAAGTATCGGTGCTCAATGTTAATGATTTAGCCCAAGCGGTTCGTCCCATCTATCTTCCCGGGGATACACTGGAGTTAAAAATTCTCAAACAGGGCAAAGAACCCGAACAGGGTGTCGGCTATCTAGAAGATGGCACAATGGTCGTTGTAGAAGAGGGACAAGAGTATGTCGGGGGCGAACTACCCGTCGTGGTCACTTCTGCTTTGCAAACGTCTGCGGGGCGGATGATTTTTGCTAAACCGCAAACTTCAGTGCCTGCCTAGTTAGATTGCCTCGTTAGTCACTCAGTTTTGCTGTACATTCTAAAATGAGTTTCTGATTAATGAGGGCATAAGGTTGAATTTTCAATGCTTTACGAAAAGCAGCGATCGCGTCACGGTAGTCTCCTAACGCCGCGTGACACAACCCGAGACCATGCCAAGCCCCGAAATGGAACTGGTTCAATTGCACCACTTGTAAACAGTCGGCTCGTGATTTTTCATACTCTCCCCGTAGGTAATATAAGACCGCTCGCCGATTCCGAGCTTCGGCAAAGGTAGGATTATCTGCAATGACCTCAGTGAGGAGTGCTTCCGCTTGTTGTAAATTCCCTTGATCAATCAGCTTTTGGGCGCGTCGTAACTGTTCTAATCCCCAAATTCCTTTTTGCTGAAACCAAATTTGCCAGAGTTGAGCCGTGGCAGCTTGGCGTACCGTTTCATCTTCGTCTCGTAGTTTTTCTAATAACTGGCTGATGTTTTGATCCATTACTGACTAGAATTGACTTTGAGCACTGTGTCTTTTTCTATTGTGCCAGTTTGCCTTAGCCAGCTGCTGCGATTGGGCTAAATAATCCTATATCTAGCCCAGGTTTGAAATCAACTCAACTTAAACCTTGAATTTACTGTTTATTTTCCGATTCCTCTTCTTTTTTCGTATCAACTTCAGGAACCCAGTCCGGGCGTTCTTGTCCTTCCCAACCGGCTGGGCGTTTTGAGTTATACCAAGCAATGGAACCAATGGTGACAGCAGCAATAAAACCGATGATATAAACGGCAGTAAAGGAAATCGGAAAGCCATTACTTGCTTCTGCAGCTGCTTCTGCTTGCATTAAAATATTCATAATTTTAATTATCTCCAAATTCTATAGGGAAAATCTTACCAAATCCTTGGCAAAGATTGGTCTATCTTCAGTGCAGTTTTGGCTAAGTATGTCGTTTTACTAAGATATCTTTCACAGTTGAGGGTAAACTCCGCATCACTTTTCCTTTTTCTCGATCAACGGCAACCAGTGTCACTGTTGCGGTAAGATACTTCGTTTCTCGATCAAGGGATTGAATTTGGTAATCCCAGTGCATCCGGACCCCTGACATTTCATTCATACGGGTGCGGAGTACTGCTTCATCCCCAAGTCGGCGGAAATAATGATAGCGCAGGGATAAATCAACCACTGGCAATTCACAACCC
>CAZAYV010000096.1:0-17227 GCA_964489465.1 uncultured Dactylococcopsis sp.
GTTCTGGCTTTGTTGTTGCTGTAAGGTGGTTGTCATTGTAGGTATGATTCCGTTTGAGTCAATGATTATAGATATGATGATTCGGCTTGATTAAAGCCTTAAACTAAGGTTAACCGCTTTGTAACAAAATGTCAATTTTTGTTAAGCACTTTTTTTAGCAGACCCCAACTTAGGAACATGAGCAATGAAGCTAAATGGGCTATGTGGGGGAATTTAAGAAAAGTAAGAATAGTCCCGTCATCAAAAAACCTGCCACTAGGAAAGGATTGGTTTCGAGATAGTTGGAGGAAAAAGAATCTACTTTCCCCATAAATCGTTGACCCACTAACCGTTGGACAAGCCCGCGACCGTAGCGTTTGGCAAGATAGAAATTGAGGGAACAGGCAACTAAATCTGCAATCGCGATAACGAGGATCCCTTGCCAAAAGCCAAACAAAGTTCCTGCTAACACCGAATAAGCGGAGTTGCTGATCTTGGGTACAATTTGAATTTATTGCCGATCGCGAAGCAATTCCCCCCATGAGGTTGATTTGTTCCAAAGAAGGGAACCGGTTAAGTCTTCGGCTTCTTGTTGGGAAATTGTTTCCATAATTCTCTAGCTTGCTTCCTGTCGTAACGCAAATGTATAGCGTTCGACATCTTCTTGAGTGTAAAGGCGAGAACCACTTTTTGTTCTCTGAGGGGACGGAATTAAACCTATCCGCTCGTAAAAATCAAGCGTTTGCGGATTCACGCCTAGAGAAAACTCAACCTTTTTGTCAACTTTATAGCTATTTAGTTATATTAAAACTGTAATGAATTTTAATGCACTCATGGAGGTTGAGACATATGTTGACCAACGTCGGCACGACGGATCGCTTGTTGCGACTGCTAATCGCCAGTGTGTTGTTCTACCTTGGACTCTTTTCCTATGCTGGGTCAGCCCTGGGCATTGGTTTGGCTGTGGCTGGGGCTGTGGTACTGCTTTGACAGGATTGTTCGGTTTTTTTGGCCTCTATCGGCTGCTGGGTATCAATACCCAGCAGTCCAATCAAAACTCGTAGCTGAGCAGTTTCAATGTCCTTGTCATGGCTCATTGTATGATCTGGCAGGCAATGTTGTACGGGGACCTGCCCCACTGCCCAAACCCTATTTCAATAATAAGTTGCATCAAGCCGCCTAACAATGTCGTCTCCTAGTTTCAACCCATTCAATTCCTATGACTTTTATCGCACTGACACAACTGCCCAAACGCCTATTTGCCTGGGGATTAGCCAAGGCGAACGCTGCCGACCAAACGTCCGTTAAGCTGACCAACTGCCGAGAACATAGTAGCTTGGCTGACCTCAAACGATCGCTGCTCGGTCAGATCCAAGGAACCGTGTTAGAAATTGGTCCCGGTGCGGGGGCAAATTTTGCCTACTATCCCACCGATTTACACTGGATCGGGGTAGAACCGAACCCCTTTCTGCATTCCTATTTGCGCCAAGAAGCAATGCAGCAGGGAATTCAGAGCATTGAGCTTTATGAAGGTACTGCCGAAGATCTGCCGGTTGAAGCTGACATCGCGGATGTGGTCGTTAGTTCCCATGTCTTGTGTTCGGTGAGCAACTTGGATCAGGCTTTACAGGAAGTGCAGCGGGTGCTCAAACCAGGGGGTCAATTTATCTTTCTGGAACACGTCGCTGCTGAGAATTGCACTTGGACTCGACGGATCCAAGAGGGAGTGGCACCGCTTTGGAAAACCCTCTTTGATAACTGCCATCCGAATCGGGAAACATGGCAAGCGCTAGAAGCAGCAGGTTTTGCAACGCTTGATTATCATCATTTCCAGATTCCTCTACCCCTGGTTAGTCCCCACATTGCTGGAATTGCCACGATGCCCGAGTCTGGTGTCGAATCCCATGACTCTTTGCATAGGAGAGATTAACCCTTGATGACACACGGCACCCCGACTCTATTGATCAATAATCTGTCTTATTAACCCGAAATGATCTGGGGTCGTTTCGGGGTGGAGAATAGAGAATAATCGCCAAAAAATGTCTAATTCCTCCGATCTTCTACATCCTGAATCAACGCAACTCACCTCTGATCCGGCAGCGCAGTTAGAGTATGAAAATTGGCTTTCCTTCCACCGAGTTTGGGGAACAATTAGCGATGCTGCCATTGGCGCGATCGCGCATCAAAAACGCCTCATCGAACTACTAATAGACGTTTCCAATGCTCCTTCTCAATCGGAAGTAGAATTAAGGGAAGGCAAAAGGATTTGACCACTTGAAATGGAAAAGAGCATACAGCGACTAGTTTTGGGCTTTCGGAAGGCGCATCAAGTGATTAAGGTTTCTGTGTGCTGATAGCAATAAACGCCGTCAAGCCTAACTTTCTGTCAGTTAATCACGATCCAAGCATAGATAGCAAATACTAAGAAGCCTATACCGATGAGATTGCTTTTCTGTTGGGCTAGCCAATTTTGTGATATGTATCTCATATAGTTGAAAGTAGAACGACGTTCTTGAGCAAGTTCTGCCATTAATTCTGATACTCTGCGATTTACTTCTTCGTGTGAGATTTGATCTTGCTGATAAGCGGATTCTAATTCGTCTAGTTTGCGCCAATATTCTTGAGTGGCATTAAAAAGATTTGGAAACATAAATCAGTAATTCGGACTAGATTTGCAGAGAAGGAAGTAACCATTTTTCTGGAAGTGATTACCTTGTCAAAGTGAATCGACTAAAAGTCAAGTTAGTTTCAAATCAAACTTGTTTGATGAATTTTTTTAAGTTGCTTTACTTTAAAAAGTGTAACAAACTATCAACTTTTATAACAATGGCTTGACAATAGGGGATAAGTCGTAATGACCGAACTAGGGAGATAGAGCGACAGGGATGAGGGTTTGCTGAAAAAAGCGCGATCGCGTTTTCAATTCGCTAAGCTTCGCTCAATCGCGCCTTTCTTCCCAAGAGGTTTGATCTACTGAGAGTGGATGGGATTACGGGTTCGTTGCACGATGAAAGCAGATATTTTGGCCCAACTCCCAATCTAACCAGAGCGAAAAGCCTTGGGGGTCATGCCCGTCAACTGTCGGAACTGTTTACTCAAATGGCTATGACTATTGAATCCACATTCCAGGGCAATATCCGCGATTAATCGATCAGTTTGCTTGAGCAAATGCTTGGCTCGTTCCACTCGTTGTTTCAATAGATATTGGTAAGGTGATAATCCCATTGCCTGCTTGAATAAATGGCTGAAATGAAATTGGCTCATACCCAGCAATTCAGCGAGGTGAGCCAGCTTAATCTCTTGGTCTAAATTTGCCTCAATGTAGTCCAAGATTTTCAGCAGTTGCCGTTGGGGTAAGCCTCCCTCATAGATCGGTAACTGGGGTTGGGTTATGGCAAATTGTCGGAGCAAATTTACTGCCAAAACATTGGCTAAGGAATCCACATACAGTTGATTAACAGATGAATCTTGTTGAAATTCAGTCAGAATCAGGTTTGAGATCGCCTCTACCTGAGCATCCCGTTGTTGAAAGATAGGGATCAGTTGTACGCGATCGCTGTTGCCATTAAACGTTTCTTCAGCAATTCGTTTCAGAAACTGATCCCCGACCTGGATTTGTAAACAGTTTTCATCCCCCTCCCACCGCACAAACAAAGGCGTGTTGGCTGGTGTGATTAACAGGTCTCCTTGGCGATACAGCCCGGTATGGGTTTTCCCCTCCTGAGTTTGCCAATAGTAAATCGGGCGGGGAGACAGGGACATAAATAGCGTGTGTTGACCCTCGCAATGATAGACCCCTTCTCCAGTCGGATTCTGTAGATGTTCGACGCGAAGATTCTCCCAACCTTGAACTGAGGAGGGCTGGCTGGTTGGGAAATGGATTGGCTCTGGTTGGGAAGTCGGTTCTGTCATCAGGGTAATCAGTAACGCTCTAGCGCTATTTATGCAATCGGCTGGAGTCACTGAAATGCCCCACCTTTTGGGAGTTTCGGATGATACCCAACCAGCTTCACTTGCCATTGTAAAAGATGAACTTGCTCAAAATTGGCAAACTAATCACAAGATTTTGATAGTTCCCCAATAATTAGACAGCGTCGTCTGAATCCTGTTCCTAAACTGAGAGTGTCATTACTGAGGAGCATACTTTCATGAAACTCGTGATTTTTGGTGCGACAGGAACCGTTGGTCGTCAGGTAGTTCAACAAGCCTTGGCGCAGGGATACACTGTCATTGCTTTCGCCCGCAATCTAGCCAAGCTCAATCTCCAACATCCCCAGCTCAGCTTTGCTCAAGGAGATGTCATGGATTCTGAAGCTGTGGAATCAGCGATATCTGGGCAAGATGCTGTAATTTGTGTGCTGGGGTCTGGTAAAAAATTAACCGGTACTATTCGTTCAGACGGAACCCAGCAGATTATTCAGGCGATGGAGAAGGTGGGAGTCCGTCGGTTGATTTGCCAATCGACTCTAGGGGCTGGTGATAGCTGGGGCAACTTGGACTTCTACTGGAAGTACATCATGTTTGGCTTTATCTTGCGGAACGTGTTTGCCGATCATGAACGGCAAGAAGCCCTAGTGCGAAACAGTAAGTTGGATTGGACGATCGTGCGTCCTGGGGCTTTTATTGATGGACCACGTACTGGAAAATATCGCCACAGTTTTCCAGGCACGGATAGAAGCATCACCCTTAAGATTTCTCGGGCTGACGTTGCCGACTTCATCTTAAAGCAACTATCTGATCAATCCTCTTTGTACCAGACTCCAAGTTTATCTTACTAATCTTCTACAGTCCCTGATATTCTTGGGGTTCACTTATAGGAATCGCCGTAAAACCAACTCGGTTTAGAGGTTGGATATAAGGCGAGCTAAGCGAATGGCTCAATGCCTTGAGCTTGGCAAACTCTACCAATCTGTGTTAAATTATTACCGTACTTACTTGGGTTTGTTAAATAATCAAGGCGTTCAAGTATAGAATCTATCCCACTCAAGAACAACAAGTCTTGCTTGCCAAGTCTTTCGGCTCTTGTCGGTTTTTCTATAACTATGCCCTTAATCTCACTTCTCAAACCTACAAAGAGACCGGAAAAGGTTTAAGTCGCAATGACATCATTAACCTCCTTCCTGACTTGAAAAAAGAGTATGAGTGGTTAAAAGAACCTCCTTCTCAAGCACTCCAACAGGTTGCTCTTAATTTGTCGAGTGCTTTTCTCAACTTTTTTGCCGGTCGTGGCAGATATCCTCGATTCAAGAAAAAGCAAAATCGACAATCAATTAGACTTCCTCAAGGTTGCAAGTTAGAAGACGATCACCTCAAACTACCCAAATTTGGCAAGGTTTACTGTAAAGTGTCTCGCCAACCAACAGGGAAGCTAAAATCTGTTACCGTTTCTCAAACGCCCTCTGGTCAGTATTACGCTAGTTGTTTGTTTGATGATGGAACAGAAAAACCTGAACAGAGTAGTGAGGGGAAAGCAGTCGGAGTTGATTTAGGTATTTCTCACTTTGCGATTACTAGCGATGGTTCTAAGCACGGTAGTCCAAAATACTATCGCCAGTATGAACAAAAACTGGCTAGAAACCAGAAAGAGTTAAGCCGTAAACAGAAAGGTTCTAACAACCGAAATCAAGCTAGAACCAAAGTAGCAAGAGTCCATGAGAAAATTACTCGATGTCGTGAAGATTTCCTCCATAAACTAAGTCGCAATTTAGTTGACGGGGCGTACAAGCCCTGGAGGAAACCTCCAGGGACAGCCCCTCACGAAAACCAAGTCATCGTGGTGGAAAATCTGGCAGTGATGAACATAGTTCGCAATTCCAAGTTAGCCAAGTCAATTAGTGATGCTGGTTGGGGTCAATTTTGCACTCTGTTGAAATACAAGTGCGAGTGGGAAGGAAAAACCTATATTGAGGTTGACCGATTCTTCCCTAGCTCAAAAACTTGTAATCATTGTTTGCATCAGGTGGACTCGTTACCCTTGGAAATTAGGAATTGGGAATGTCCTAGCTGTGGAACTGAGCATGACAGAGATGTTAACGCAGCTAAAAACATTCGAGATGAAGGATTGCGAGTTTTGCGAGTCCGTAATTTCGAGGTTTCCTCGAAATGCAAGACGCACTCAAGACAGGCGGCGGGGCGCGTCGTTACAGCTTCTGGACAGAGAGTAAGACCGTCTAAAGGCACTGCTTTTAGTGGCATCGCTGGATGAAGGAAGAATCCCACGCGCTTTTAGCCGTGGGAGTTGTCAACTAATCTAATTCTGTTAATCTTGCCAAGCCCCTTCAGGCTCTTTCGGGACGGGTTGAGGCTGTTGATTTTCTTCCATCCACTCATCTGCCAAAAACTTGAGAATGCTGGATACAGGGACCGCTAACAAAATCCCAACAAATCCGGCTAGCTTAGCGCCAATAAAGACGGCTACTAACAACCAGATCGGATTGACGCCTACCAGATTGCCCATTACTCTGGGGACGATGACATTATCCACGATTTGCCCTAAGACTAAGGCAATCACAAATACCTGAACACCGGTGCCAAAGTCTTGCAGCATTAAGAAAAGACTACCAGAGGTTTGCGCGATCGCGCCCATGAATGGCAGCATACTCGCCATGCCGATGACAAATCCAAACAGCAGCCCTAGCGGCACTCGCATCAGCGTGAAAATAACACTGAGCACCACGCTAAAGCCAGTGGCAATCATCACCTGCCCCCCCAAGAAGGTCCGCAACTTAATTGGCACTTGAGTGGCCAAACGCTCTCGCCACCAAGGCGGGAGCCATTGCAAGATGCCTTGCCAAGCCTGCTCTCCACTAATCAGCATGAAGATCGTTAAAATGATGATGAAAAAGAGAGTCAGCCCGCCGCTGAAGCTACCCCGTAGAACGCCCAACAAGCTCCCGGCTACCCCCTGCAAAATGCTCGTGAGTTGTTCGGTAATCTGAGCTTCAAGCGACTCTAAGGTGTCACCTTCTCCTTGTAAAAGGGGGAACCCTTCGAGGCGATCTAACCAACTGGCGGCTGAATTAATCCAACTGGGTAGGAGTTGAATGAATTCTTGTAATTGCCGCAGCAGCGCGGGAATGAGGAAGACGGCTCCTAGGAGCAACAGCACTGAGCCAATAAAAAGTACGATTGCTAAACTCCAGCCACGTTGGCCCCCCCGCTGCTGTAAAAACCGCACCGGAAAGTCCAGCACGAGGGCTAAAATCACTGAAACAATAAAGATACTGAACATTGGCTGCAGGTAATTGAGCAACTGCACGATCAGCCAACCGTTGAGAAACCATAAGGGAAACAGCAGGCTATTTCGCAACCATTTAGGAGTAATTTTAGAGATTGGCATTATTCTGTCTCAGCGGTAAGGTGAATAGGAATGTCATCGTACTGGTTTCTTGTGTTTAATCTTCATTCTGATCCGTCCTTCTTAGCAGGTGCCAGTTCCCCAAAAAAGGCATCCACCGTCTCTTTCTCATCGTAGTCAAATGTATTTACGTAAACTCTACGAGAAATATGTTTATGGGAGCAAGCTTCAGATTGCAATTTAGAGTAAAGTTTTCTTAACGACTCTCAAAATTTACCGAGGAATTAGTGACCCTCTATCAAGCAATCCCCAGCTTAAAAGCTTTGGGTGATCGCGCCTAGGAACAAATTCGCGATCATCGTTATCAATGGTTTGGCAAACGAGACCAAACCTATCATTCCCCCTATCCCATGTGCTCAGAAAAAAACACTGAGGCTCAGCTATTTATTCTTGTACTGGTCTCAGCCGAATCGTTACATCTGTTGGACTCTGACGGATCAGTTGAATAAAGTTGGTTTCTGTTTCCCACTCCACCAACACCGATAAATTTTCATCACTTGCTGAATTAGCGCTCGATGAAGAACTTTCAGGACGAGCAAAGGTTTCTTCCTCAATCAATGTGAAACGGCGAGGACTTTCACTTTGTTGTAGACTTCCGATCATCCGACTCGGACGACCAAACCGCTGATTTAACTCTTCAACTAAACCCGTTGTATCTCCTTGAGAGAGCAGAACCACTTCGGATAGCTTGGGTTCACTGCCAATAAAATTCAGTAGCACTTCAAACTGGTATTGATTGAAATTCCAATCGCTTTTAAGAAGTGTTGTTTGTTCCCCATCGCTCGTTGGCTCTTCCAAGGGAACAGCAGCACCATTAGAGGCTTGGCGAACTTCTTCTATACTCATGCCCCACTGGGTATACTCCCATTCCGCTTTAACGGGTTGGGCCATGAACTGACCGACTATGGGGATCAGAGTCAGGGGTAGCAAAAATGAAATTTTATTCTTCATAAATTTGGGCTAACTATGACATTGATATAGATCTATTGATACGAAGAGGCACAGTATCTTTAATAGAAGGCTTATCATATAAAATGTAATGGGTCAAACAAAACAATATTTGTTAAAGATCAAATATTTTTATTTTCACTTGCTAGAAGATTTTAGCTTCTGTTGCAGATCAAGGAGCGGTTGCTGGCTGACCGGAATTAAACTCTTAGTTGCCGTCTTATCTAAATCTAAGATAACCAATACAATTGCTGAAAACATCAGAGCCAGCAATAAGGCTCCCAAAACACTTCCTGAATTACTGATCCCGAACTCATATCCGACAGCTACCATTGCCAGCATCGTTGCAAAATAGGTGAGAAGCCAAATCGTTTGAGGTAAACGATATTGAAGCCCTTGATTATAGCGTTTTGAGTGCAAATCGATCACTTCGTTTAATGATTGGATGTAAAGGGCGAACACTTCCGTATCTTTTTCCTGACTGGAAGCTTGATTCGCTAGAGACCAAAGTTGATCATGTATCGCTTCTGAATCTGCCAATAGCTTGTTAAGTTCACCTATATTTTTTACGTCTGACACCTGAGATCTGATATCCACATAATCGATTAACAGTTGTCGAGATTCTGCACCCAAAGGTTCTTCGAGGAAATCTGTACGCAGTATCGCTGTGCCGAGTGCATTCGCTTCCTCTAAGACTAATGCTTTGCGGGCAGCGTAGCGTGAGGATACTAGCGACAAGGTTAACGCCAGCATGAAACCGAGTAGAGCCAGCATCGCACTGACAATCGACCCTGCAGAGAGATTTCTCCCATTTTTCCTATATCTTTGAATAAATCTTCCTAATTGAGTTCCTAACCAAATTGAGAAGAGGACAAAAGCAACGATAGCCAAATAGCTCAGTAGAGAACTTAATAGAGGATCAAGTATCATCATTCTGCAAATATAAATCACTCGGAGGCTTGAAAAGAAAGACTCTTTAAAATTGCTGTTTTGCTCTGGCAATCGTATGTCAATCTCAGACGTTTATTTATTCCAAACCCACTATTTCCATTTTGCTTCCTAGATTCGTAGTTAGCACTAAGACTGCTGAAAAAAGTATTAAATTTATGGACTATAGCAATCAGGAGTCAGATGTGAGAAACTAATTCCCTCGTCCCTGTACTCGTCGCCTCGAATGTGGCTTCTTCTCATGAATCATTCCTGACTGCTATGGAGTCAGAACAATCTAGAACGTATAGCTAACACCTAATAGATACCCGTTGCTGCCTCGCCTAACTCCGTTAAAGAGACCAAATGCACCGCTACGATGATGGATGCGACCAGTCAGTGCCCAATCTTCAGCGAGGTTGACTTCTATTTCCAAGGCAAAATAGTTGAGCAGCGAATTGGTTTTATTAGCCCGTTCTTCTTCGATTTGAGGAATTTCAGTGGCTATAGATAGACCGTCAAAAAAAGCCACACTCACTAGCTTAGCAATCTGCCAACGAATACCGATACCAGCAGTAAATTCCAAATGGTTCTGATCGCCAAAATGTTTCAGTGCTTGCAATTCCCCCTCTAAATAAACTCTATTATTTAAGGCTAAAATCGGTCGGTTGGCTGCTAACCCAACCAGGTAAGAGTCACCCAGATCATCAATATTAAATACCAGAATTTCACTGATATCCGATAAGATGACTACTCCTCCCCAAAGCGTTAGTCGCCAATCTTTCCAATCCTCATCCAAGGAACTATTTGTATCTGCAGCAACAATCCTAGCCCACTCTTCAGAAGAAATTGTCGAGAGTGCAATCGATGAAACGTTGGTAGTATTTCTGGTATCCTTACTTCCTGGCAAAAAAACGATCGGAAACTGTAGATACAGAACTAACGCTTCAGCATTCCTATCGCCACTTACGGTAACTTCTTCATCAACAATTACCGTATTGGCTGAGGCAGCCTCTAAATTGATCAGAAATTGTCCCCCCCATGTAGCAATAATTAGCATGGAGCTAAAGCTCGCCAACTTCAAATATTTCATCTGAACAATAAGTGACTCATGGGGGGTCTCTTTGCCAATTCTCGTTCGAGCCAATTGATGTTTATCTTTCGAGCTTTTTCACTTCATTCTTTTCCGTCAGTCTCCCATTTTTACTTGAACTTTACTCACAACCTAATACAGAAACCCGATAGGCATTATTGCGGGCAGTGCTAATATTAAAGTTGATTTGGAAGGGCTCTCTTTCGCTAGGAGAGCTGAATTGATCGGAAACTCGCTCAAAGCGTTGCATCGGCAAAGTTTTCCGATAAACACTGGCACTGCTGCCATCGCTAAACTTAAAAAAGACTTGTATTCTATATTCGGCATTATTTTCCGCTAGTAGTTGCGGGATGTAGTAAGTAAAATTGCTTCCTGATGGTACACCAAAATCGGTATTTCGGTTGCCGGATCTGGCTCTTTTTCTAATTTCGATTTGTCCGGTCGAGACTTCCTTTAAGTAAACACAATTCTCAGGTGCTTCTGGAAGCTCAGGCGCTTCCATTGGTTCTTCTTCTGGGGGGTCAGCGGGCTCTTGCGCGTGCAAGTTTTGATTAACTGAAATTAAAATTGGCAGACTGGCAAGAGCAGTGACAGATAAGACAAAAGAAAATTTATTCATCATAATTAATCTCCTGATCAATAAACTTTAATCAAGTTATAATCATATCTATTCAAATAGTAGCAATTCTTTTTATGTAGGCACATATTTAAGTAATAAAAAGTTATCCTAACGAAAAGGTTAGAAATTTTCTGTTTAGCCCTCAGATCAAAAAGGATAAGACTGTCAATTCTTCATTGGATTGCTGGTGCTGGACAGGAGACGGCATCAGGAAAACCGAGCAACTCAGAGAGAGAAAAGCAGAGGAAAGGGGCTTCGGGAACGGGAGGCTCAACCCCACTGGCGACCCAAAATAATCCACTTGCCGGTTCAAACACCACCTGACGTAGAGGACCATTGCCGCCAATACTGATATCGTCATCGAAGACGGTAGAAGGGCTGACTTCTCCAGTTTCCGGGTTGACGCGATCGCGCAAAACTCCAATCGCTCCCTCAGGATCAAGGGTTCCGTAAACCGAATCTGGGCTATCTGGTGCGAGGAGTTGTTGGTAGCGGTTGAAACGACTGTAACTGGAATCACTGGGAGTATCCCGTCCGGCAAATCCCTCGGCAACAAAGTGGTTCGAGGCGTAAACCGTCCCTTGTTCATCAACGGGCCGTAGCGTACTTTCAAAGCCAAGCAGCTCAAGCACTCCTCCTTGTTGTTCCTTACCATCCGCGATCGCGATGATATTCGCCCGCATTCGTTCCTGCGCGTTGAAAATAGCCATTGCTTCTTCAAGAGAGGTCGCCTGCGACATCACTTCTCCCATCATTTGCACGTTACTGGTGCCTTGCAAAGAGAGATCCTCGAACTCGTCCGGGTGTGCCGAATTAACCGATATCGAAATCCCAGCCGCGTTCATGGCTTGGGTAGGAACCACTGCCCCAGGCGCTGTCACGGAAACATTAGGAATGCCGCCGGTGGGCTGTCGGATCACTAAAGTGGGATTTTGAATCAAATGACTGAGCGGGGCAAAACTATCTAAGGTGTGGGCATGATAAAGCTGACCGTCTGCGGTGGCTTCTCCGCTGACAATAAAGCTGGAACAGCCATCGTGAAACAAGACTTGGGGGAGCAGAGTGCCAAAGACTTCTTGATAGACATCCCCAAAGGCAAGCATCATACAGGCATCCATGGTCATGCTCGTGCCGTCAGATAAGCCGCGACATTCTTCGACAAAGGGGGAGAAGGAGCGACGGATTGCCAAGCGGGCTAAACCAAAGGCGCGTCCGAAAAAGTCTAGAGTGTTGAGTGTCTCTTGTCCCATCGCTTCGACCCCCTCCCCAACTAGTTCCGCCTGTTGGACTCCCATTTCATAGGGCGTACCGGATAGCCAAATGATCGAAATTGGACCTCGTTCTTCCCGGCGCGGGGGAACGGGTTCCCAGTTGGGGGGCGGTTGCCAGTTAACTGGTTGAGGTGGTTCTGCAGAAGGTTCTTGGGCAACGGTTTCTCCTGGAGCAAAAGGGAAAAGGCTCGCGATCGCGAGGGAAAGGACAAGAGAAAATTTCCGGAAAGGGGGAGTGAGTGGTGGTCTCATTTTCATTAACTTCTGAAGATTACAGTGTTATTCTGGGCAATTGCAGATCTCCTCTGCCGCTTCTGATTGCAGTTCTAAAAGCAGATCTTCGACACCTGCGGTTACCGTTCCCACAGCTCCTTGCTGACCAAGGTTGCGACTAAAGCGCTTTAAGTTCAACCCTTCAATCACAACGACGGATAACGGGAAGTTTTGCAGAAATTCCAAGAAAGTCAACTGATTATTGCTCAAGGCAGAGCGCATTAACGAAGAGCGCAACACTTGAATGTTGGAATTCCCCGCTTTTCCATGTATGACACGGGACACTTGAAACAGAAGGTACTCTCCGAGGAAGGAATTCAGGCGTGTATGTAGTTCGATTGGATCAACGGAAATTTCTTTAACGAGGAGAGCACGGAAACTTTCCGGGGAAACATTGGCAATGCCGAAGTAAGTATTCCAAACGGAAGGATATTCTCCCGTTTTGGCAAAAGTCGTTAGGTCATCGACCCCAAAATTGACGGTAATTAATCCATATTGAAAGGTTACTTTTTCGGCACCATCAATTGGAGGAAGTGTGATCAGGCGTTGTGCAATCGTGCTTGAATCGCCAGATGGAACAGGCATCATGGGGAGGATAGAGGCAACCAGTTGGGCTTGACAACGCTCCACTTGCTCCTGAACGTTTGCCTGTTCCAATTCACACTCACAGACCAGCTCATGTAAGAGGAGGTCGGTCACTTCTAGAATCGGTTCAATGCGCTCCACAAAGCGTTCAAAGTCTCTGACCGAGCGATCCAATCTGGGCAAATCGACTCTGACTTCATCCCTGTCATATTTTTCTAGCAATTCGAGGGTTGTAATCCGGCGATCATCGGCAAATGTTTCTTCCAGGGCTTCCACTAAAGGTTGAGTGAGCGGTCGCCCCAGGGGGTCGCCAACGAGTTTATTATACTGAATCGCGAGAAACTGCAAATCATTTGGACCCAGGCGTTTGCCGGCATCGGAAATCTCTCGATTCAGTAATTCTCGAATACGGCTACTTTCCAGAGGGATTTGTTCGAGGAATATCGCTAAAGATTCAGTGCTTTCTCCCGACTCGGCAAATGTTTCTAACTCGTTAAAGGGAACAGAAACACTCTGACTTTGATGACGTAAAATAACGGTTTCGGCAGCGACAACGGGCAGGACAATTCCCAAACTGCTCAAACTTCCGATTGCCCAAATCGCCAGTGGCCAAAATCGCCGCAGCGGTTTTTCGCTAGTACTAACTTGATTTTCTGATTCCATCGCTTCTCTTGAGATAATACTTAGATTTAGCGTGAATAATGATCAGCGTGCGCGATCGCGCGCCACCCTAATTGTTGCGATTACTTAGAAAAAAGTTAATCCCTGATCTTGTTTCTTTTCCTGATATGGACTGGTTAAAATTAGTTCTCGTCTGAAAAAATAGAGAAATAATACAGGATCAGCGAATTATCTATAAGATTAATTATACTGTTAATATATTATTAATTAATTGTTTTGTATATTTTGTTAGTTAAAATTTATAGTTCGTTACCCAAAAATCAAGTGTTAATCAAGTAGTAATATTTATTTTTAGTCGGTGCAAAATGTCGGTTTGAGGGATTTCATCAAAGACCAAAGCGATCATCAAGTGCATCTATCCTCAGTGTCTCATTCAGGTTCTTCTGGAACAGGTTTAGGCGGTTGATTTTCTTGTAGCCAGTCATCTGCCAAAGACTTGAGAATGCTGGATAAAGACTACCTGAAGTTTGCGCGATCGCGCCCATTAAGGGCAGCATACTCGCCAAGGTGAATAGAATGTCATCGTATGGATGAATCGCTCAACGTAACGAGCCATTTCCACATCAATCGGGTCTAGAATCTGAGGAGGATTTCAGTTTCATTGACAAGCCTCCTGTACACCAATTTCTTTTGAGGTCTGTTTGTCTTCTTTCTGGGTTATCACAGCGGTCAATGCTCCAGTTCCCAGCCACATGAGCTGACGCGGCAACACAATAGAACTTGACTGAACTAAGCTATATAAAATAACTGGAGTACAGCAAGGGCAAAAGAGGGGTTCTATTTGCATCATTAAGTAAAAATTAGTAAATCATTAAGGGATTTTGATCCTGCTTCTCACAGAGAATTACGCAGAGTTTGTGATTAAAATGAGGCTTGAAACTTGATATATAGCGCTACGGATTCACGTTAGGACATAAGTTATGGTCTAAAAAACTGATACTATTACACGACCACCGAAGCCAAATATCCTAACCTCGTTGCGTACTGCTATATCTAAATAAATACATTTTTTATTTAAATATTATTCAAAAGTGTATCATGATTAAAATTTTTCATAGAAGTGTAGTGAAAAATCAAGGCAATGGGGACCCGAAGGCTGGACAGCGTCACCTCAGACTGACCGAGAAGCGACCGTAGTTCAGTATCGCCCACAATCTGGTACTGAACAGCATCGCTCGTTTGATTGATCAGCTGAATGGTGACTAGCTCATCGGGCAGATCAATGGTCAAAGCCGGTTCAGGAAGTTCCTGGGCAACGCCTGTTTGCCTTAACGCGAAGGGAGCAATTAAGGTCAAGCAGGTAACGAGTCCGAGAGAAAAAAGCTTTTTCATAATTCAACTGTAGAAAAAATGATGAGAACATTCAGCTCCCTTGATTGCATTTGAGCTTCTGAGTTGGCAGTATTGCTATCAACTGCTAGCGAGACTGTTCAAAAACTTGAATCAATGGCTCACTCGGCTGATCAATACAAGTATTCATCACTTGGTCTGTTACTGCCGCTAATTCACCAGCATTTACCATTGTTTCCTCTCTTTTGCCACTCATATAACCGTGCATAAAAAGCATCGTATTTTCTTCTTCTTCTCCACCCATTTTTAATAAATCACGACAGGTTATCGCTTCTAAATCGATAGTGGGAGCGGGTTGCGTTTCAGGTTGGGCACTGACTTGACCCCCAACACTCAAGACTCCCATCGTAATACTTACTAACAGCAAGCCCATTTTTTCAACATTATTCATGGTTTTCTCCTGATACGATTGATCAAATAATTATCAATATTATTGGCGTTCCCGAATACAACGATCATAGGCTTCTCTCATTAGCGCTTGCTTGGACTCTGAGCGGCGAACTCCGCCTCCAATGGCACCCATACCCGCGCCTAAGGCAGCCCCTCCCGCTGTATCGCCAAGAATGGCACCAAAGAGTGCCCCACCGGCAGCACCTCTTGCGGCACCTTCTAAAGCCCCTCCTCCTTTATGCCGATTAGCATAATCTTCTGCATAGCGTTGACAGTAACTATGTAAACTTTCACTGGGAGCAGATTGAGCCATCCAAGGCGAACTTGACGTCAATATTAAACTGGGTAAGATAATCAATCTTGTTACCCAACTCATATTAATTTTGATTTTCATGACTTTTTGGGAACCAGATTTGTTCTTTAACTATCTTAATTTTACTCTGGGTTATGATATTACTTACGTACATTACTGATGAATCGACACAAAAATTTATTCATGAGTATCATATTCGTTATAGACTATCTGTCGACTTTAAATTGAAGAACTAAATTAAAATTAATCAAGAACTCTGACAAAACATAGAATTCAATTTGTATTCAGATGAAATGAACGAAGAAACTTGTTGGCTGCTTCAGAAGAGGCATTGCCCTGGGATTGTCGAACCCCAACTACATATAAACGACTATTCCCCAAAAGGACATAGGTTGAGATTTGACCCTCAGCCCCCTTCAAAATCAGGGACTCCCCAATGTTGCCATCGACTGTGATACTTTCTATATCAGTGATTTCAAATTCGGTGCGCTTGGCCAAAGCATCTTTCACTGCGGCAAAAAGCTGCTCTTTTTCCATATCTGGTGCATCGGCATAGGCAACGACAAATTTGCCTGTAGAGACTTGGCTAGACAATACTCTAAACGCTAAAATTGCCTCTTCGAGCTGAATCGTCTCAGAATTATCGGACAAGATCCCCAAGGGAGCCCAGACAGTAAAACCCCCTGCTTCAGATGTAATCGGTTGCCATTGCTGAACTCCTTCATTAATTGTCAAGGTTGGGACCGGTTTTGATTGTTGTAATTGCTGAATATTTTCCTCAAATTGTTCATTGCCTTCCCTAAAGAAGCTGGGCTGATTCACTCTCTGTGCCGAAGCATTGCTGAGGAACAAGAAGTAACTGAGAACACTGAGTGAGAAAATATTGAGTAATGATTTCATTTATAGACTCCACAAAATTTTTATCAATTTTCATCTCAATTTTGCAATTGAGTTTCTGAGAAATAAATATAGGATGTAGGATGTTGAATTTTTCCGCTAGGTAGTACTGACACCTCATTTTATAATCTAAGTAGAATCATGGGCATACTAACTGAGCGCTAAAAAGTGTTCAGCTGGGGAAATTAATGTTGTAAGGAAATCAACAAATGCAGAAATGGCAGCAATTTGGGGTCATCCTGATCCTGACCGTACTACTGCAGGTTAATCTAGTTGCTTTGAGTCAATTTCAGGAGCAGATTAGCTCGGAGAATTTAACCTCAGCAGCGATGCCTGCATACGGCGTCGGCTTACGCCCTACCACTCAGTCTGCCTATCAGCGCGGTCTGCAACCTACGACCTATGCACAATCGGAATCCAGTGCTCCATCGCCATCTTCCTCTGCTGAAACTGAAGGCTTTCCGGTTACTTTAGAAGACAAAACCTTATTTAGGGCTTGCTGAAAAAGTGCGCGATCGATGCGAACCATCAATAGGTAAACCAT
>CAZAYV010000097.1:0-16411 GCA_964489465.1 uncultured Dactylococcopsis sp.
CTTCACTTGGCAACCCCTCTTCTCATTTTTTGTCCTGTACTGAGCGCTCTCTGAGGCTTCATGCTATTACTGGTGTCCGTCGTGACCGTCTTCTCCAAGATGGTCGCCCTCTGTGGCAACTACATAAGCCGGGCCAACAAGTCAGGCTTCAAGGACTTAATTTTCCGGTTACTGTAGCTTGGTTCTATCTCAAACGAGATGGAGAAAGGAAACGCTCTAAACGCTATGTTCTATCCACTAAAGCCTTAAAAGCTAGTACCATTGTTTGGTGGGGAAGACATCGCTGGCAGATTGAGGGATTTTTTAAGACAGCTAAATACCGTTTTGGTCTCCATCAGTTTGGTCAAAAGACTCTCACGGGAATGTATCGTTGGTTAATCTTGTCCTTAGTCGCTTTTCTGCTTGCTCATTGGGGTGATCTTTCTCTCGATACCAGAGAGTTACCGGATTGGGGAGTGGCTGCAACCATTATCCTTGAGACTTGCTTGGTAGAATTAGTTATTGCTCTATTGTTAGCTGAAGTTGAGCGTCAACGGCCTTTACTCAAACAGCAGGGATTAGATGTTCAAATTACCAGGTGCAAGATCTGAGTCTAACGATTAATTCAGCTATGTCGTCAGGAAGTCGAAAATGAGGGGTTCCCATTTCATGAATCTGCTGGCGAAGAAGACATCTTTCTTTGGTGGGACTGAGTCAAAGTGGCTGGAAGCTAACAATTCAAATGCAGCGGATATACCGGAACTGGGAGCATCTCAAAGTTGTAAAAACATCAACAATCATAAAGCCCATTGAGATAAGCGCACCGCACCTGTAGCACTTGCTGGACATTGTTGGGAATCCATTGAGCTCCTGGGAGTTTCAAGCGATGATCAATTTGCTTAATGGAAGACTCCACAGCCCCTGAGCCAATGGAACAGATCTGTTCAGCCTGGAAATAGCGATAGTTCACAATCCGATGACGGTGGCGCTCCAAGTAGTCACAGAAGCGACGAGCTTGCTCCAAGGAACACTGCGCTAATAAAGCTTTGGTTTCATCAATCCGCCCCTCCCAGAGCAAGGCTTTGGCTTGCTGCAATCGTTTCCAAGAGCCCCCGACGTGATAGAGGTTTTCGACCAAGTGATACCAATCTAGGATTTCTAAGCGAGTCTCAGATGTCGCAATCGGGCGAAACAATGCCCAGACCCCAAGATGCCCATCGCCAAGGCAGACCACGGGGTTCGCCAAAGGTTGGCTGTTTAGCCAGTCTTGGAGCCAGTCATTTTCTTGAAAGGCGGCTCCATAGTACAGGTTCTCGATGCGAACACTCTTGTCCTCTTGCCAGTAACTTGGCTGACCTTTCTCTGCGCTGCGCAGACGGACCTTGCCCCTCAAAGAGTTCTTCCACCAGCCCCGCTTCGGTTAACTGCTGACGGAACAGTCAGACAGTCGTCGCATCGGGCACGTCATCAGCTAGACTCAGTCCCAAAAACTGCATAAACGAGAGGCGGTCATTGACCTGATACTCCAGCTGGTCATCGCTGATGTGGTAAAGCTTTTGCAGGACCAACAACTTGAACATCAGCACCACATCGATGGGCTTGCGACCAGCATTGCTCTTTCTCGGCTTCTGACGAATCTACTCTAAGAGCGGTCGGAACTCTTCCCAGGGCACGATTTTGTTGAGTCTGATTAAGAAGTCGTTCTTCTGGTTCAGTTTTTGATATCTTTGGGTTAGGTTTGGCAGTCCTGCTAGATTCATCGCGCTTCACCTTGGTGACATCTGCACTCTAGGATTGCACTTTAGGGGAGCTAAATCAATTTTTCGAGGTGCCCTGTTGCATAATTTCTAGATAAATATGTTCTAAACGAACCGGTTGGCGAGTGAGAGAATCAAGAGGGATGCCGGTAAAGGCATCAACAATCGCTTGAAAGTCTTGTAGCTGGGGAACCCAAAAAGCTAACTCATTACCATAGCGACGTGGCGTATAACCGAGTTTTTTTCCGCGTTCAATTGCTTTTTCTTCTTCTGGTGTTTGAAGGGTAATAATTTCTGCTGCTGGAATGACATTTTTGAGATTGTCTAAGCTTCCTTCCGCAATGATTGCTCCAGATTTAATAATACCAATTCGTTGGCAGAGTTTTTCGGCTTCATCTAAAAGATGAGTGGTCAAGAGAATCGTCATTCCCGAGTCTCGTAAATGGTTAATTAAAGCCCAAATTTCATAACGAGTTTCAATATCTAAGCCAGTAGTGGGTTCATCTAAAATGACCAGTTGCGGTTGATGAATTAGAGCAACTGCAATATTGAGTCGCCGTTGCATCCCTCCGCTCAAATTAGCAACAATACTGGTGGCGCGATCGCGCAACTGAACGGCTTCTAAACACCACTCAATTCTCGCTTTTCTTTCCTGGCGATTTAAGCCATACAATTGACCGTAAAAATTGAGATTTTCTTGGCAAGAAAGACTTTTATACAGTAAATTTTCTTGCGGTGCAATGCCAATTAAGCCTTTGGTTTGTTCAGAAATCGGTTGTTGATTAAACTCAATTGTGCCGCGATCGCGCAATAATAAATTACACAAAATATTAATCGTGGTCGTCTTCCCCGCACCATTCGGACCTAACAATCCATAAACTTCTTCTGGATATGCCGTTAACGAGAGATTTCGCAACACCTCTCGCGATCCATACGCCTTACTTAACCCCTCAATCTTCAGCACTGATTTACAGTCTCCTTTCTCGTCGTAGCATTCCCTGATAAGACAGCCAACCGCCGCCCATCATTAACGGCGTAAACACCAGCAGAAAGCCCAAATGAGATTGTAAATCACTGAGGGTTTCATCTTGCGCCCACAACCCTAATAACGCCTCATTCATATGATAAATCGGGTTAAATGCTGCAATATTAAGCAAATTTTCAGGAAATAAAGAGGCAGGGAGGAATGTTCCCCCTAAAATAAGTAAGGGAACCCCAAACGCAGCCACAAGCGCATTGACATCTTCTGTCCGACGAGCCAGCTGAGTCCCTAAAATGAAACCGAGACCAACATAAGCAGATATACTCATTAAAATAACCAATAAACCTGATAATAAATGCTGTTCAATGCGGACACCGAGAAATGCACCAACACAATAAACTAATAGCCCTTGACCAATACCAATACAAGCATGGGCAAGAAAAATTCCCAGGAAATAGGAGAACCCACTTAATGGCGAGAGGAAGAGACGTTTCAAGGTATGTTGTTCTCTCTCCGCCACTACCGTCGCAACACTCCCCCCCAAGCAACTAAAAAAAAGGGCTGCCCCAACTAAGGTCACAGGCGCAGCATTGGTAAACGCTTCTGCAGTGGATAAATTGGCGCGTTCTGCCAAAATAACCCCATTGAGAAGCAAAATTGTAATCGGGAAGATTGCCCAAAAAATTAAGCTGCGTCGTCGTCGCCCTAATTCTAATAAAATGCGCTGGGCAACTGCTATCGTCTCGCGCCAATATTTCATCGTGTGAGGAATTATCGCTTCTGTCTTTTATGGATCAACGTCAATCATCTAACTTTCCCTTACTTTCGTCAATTTCTCGTCGCAGACTCCTCCAACTGTTAGGAGTCGGAACCGTCACCGGTGTTCTCGGTTATTCTCGTTTAGTGAAACCGCAACCCGCGATCGCGCAAACCCGTGATCTTGCCCTGCCCACTCACTTACCAGAAAAAAAGAGTGTCGTTGTTGTCGGGGCTGGTTTAGCGGGTTTAGCCTGTGCTTATGAACTCAGCCAACGGGGGTTTCAAGTGACGCTGTTAGAAAAATCCCCGCAACTCGGCGGAAAAATTGCCAGTTGGGATATTCAAGTGGGAGAAGAAACCTTTCGCATGGAACACGGCTTCCACGGCTTCTTCCCGCAATATTACAACTTTAATCGCCTTTTAGAAGAACTCAACGCCAAGAATAATTTACATTCCCTTGAGTTTTATTCTGTTGTCTTTCGGGATGGCGAATATAACCCAGAAGTTTTCCGTCCCAACCATTCTGCTTTTCCTTGGAATATTATCGACTTAGCAATTTCTTCCTCTAACCGTCTCCGCTGGGGAATCGATCTCACGGATCGAAAACATTGGGAAGTCTTCCGAGAAATTGGGGGATTTCATATTCCCGATACTTTTAAACGGTTAGATGAAATTGCCGTTTCTGACTGGGTAGAGGGCAGTTTTCCCCGTGGACTCTATGATTTATACTTTCTCCCCTTTGCCAAATCGAGTCTTAATGCACCCGATAAACTCAGTGTTGGGGAACTGATGCAATTTTTCCACTTCTACTTCTTTGGCAACCCCGAAGGACTGGCGTTTAATGGCACGAATGACGATATGGGAACCAGTATTGTTACCCCCATCTCGCAAGCCATCCAAAATAAGGGGGGAACCATTGTTACCGAAGCAGAAGTCACGAAAATTCACTGTCAAGACGGAAAAATTACGTCTCTCAACTACCAAAAAGGAACAGCGCAACCGCAAGCACCCTTCTGGGTAGAAAAAAATCCTCATCTTAGTGATGAAAGTATTAGCTACTATGGCGCAGGAGATAACGTCTATCTCCCCACAAAAGACGCAACCGAAGCCATTTCTCTTACCTGTACTCATCAGGGCTGTACAGTCAAACCCCAAGCCGATGGTCAATTTTTGTGTCCCTGTCATGGGTCCTTATTTGCAGCTGATGGTACGGTTCTTAGTGGTCCGGCTAAACAGGATTTACCCCGTTTACAAATTGTAAAACGCCAAAGTGAAGCGATACAGCTAGTCGGAACGAATCCTGATGATCAAGGGGAACAGAACTTAGTTGCTGATTATTTTGTCTTCGCCACTGATGTTCCTGGAGTCAAACATTTATTTTCTCTTGCCAAAGGAGACATCAATCTCGAACAAACTGCAAAAGTTCAGGAACTTGCCGTTGCGGATCCCTTTGCTGTGGCAAGATTCTGGTTTGATCAAGATTTTGAGTGGGAACACAGTAATTTTGCCTCTCTCTCTGGCTATCATCTCACTGATAGCATTTGTTTGTATCATCGCATCCAAACTGAATACATTGCATGGAATGAAAAGACTGGCGGAAGTGTCGTCGAACTGCACGCGTATTGCTATCCTGAAGCGGAATTTCCGGATCAAATCACATTATTAAATACGTTCGAGGCGGAACTCTATGAAATTGTTCCTCAACTCGCAAATGCCACAATGCTGCATCGTGAACTGGTTAATCAAAAGAACTTCTCTGGTTATCCCCCTGGTAGCTATGCGAACCGTCCAACAACGGAAACCGACATTCCGAACCTCTTTTTCGCCGGAGACTGGGTAAAAATGCCCTTCCCTTGCGGCTTAATGGAACGGGCGGTCAGTAGTGGTTTTTTAGCTGCCAACGCCATCTTAGATCAACAAGGGTTACAACAACGTAAATTATTATCGGTGAAGCCAGAAGGCATTTTTACGATTTAGATTCAAAGCAGTCTTTTTGTCCCCCTAGTCTCCCACTGGCTTGAGAGGGAAATCACAACGGAAACGCAAGTAACCAATAGTGAGTAACCATGATGTTTTGTCATATTCTCATCGGTTGTCCCAGTAGTGGCAAATCAACCTTAGCAAGAGCCATTCAGGATGCCGATCCCAATTATCAGATTGTTTCTACAGACGCGATTCGAGGGGATTTATTTGGCGATTCGACCATTCAAGGGAATTGGTCAAGGATTGAAGCGGAAGTTTTTTCACAAATTAAAACTCATCTCAGTGCCGGTTATCCTGTAATTTACGATGCGACCAATGCCAAACGTCCCTGGCGAATGGGATTATTACAACATTTCGATCAATATTCTCAAGTCGAGTGGTTGGGTTGGCATCTCAAAACGCCGCTCAAAACTTGTTTGCAATGGAATCGGCAGCGACAAAATTCCGTTCCCGAAGGGGTAATTCGTCGGATGTTGGAAGCGTTAAAGACCTTTCCCCCCATTGCCGCAGAAGGATTTGCGACGGTTTATGACTTGAATCCTAAGTTAAAAACCGCTTTGATTGAGCAATTTCAATATCAGCAGTCGCAATTTTCCCGGACGGTTGTCAATCGCCAAAATCGAACTCAGAATATCACGCGCCACGCCTATTCAAACTTATTAGACTTTGAGCGCTTAATGTATTTAATTCGCTTACTGTTAAGCTATCCCGGAGTTGGCAACTTGCAAAACACAGATCGGGAAACGCTGAAAACTGTCATTGGCAAACGCCATAAACAGTTTCCCACAGAAATTGATGAAATTTGCGCGTTGATGAGTCAAACCGCTGATCCCATTTATGCCGATCCCAGCGCGATCGCGCAAGACTTAAAATGGTTAGAGGAAAATGGGATTGTTGGTTCCACCGATCTCAGCAGTGAGCTCAAACTTACACGGCAAGAAAACTTAGGACAACCGACTCATAGTTATTCAGATTTAGAACCGTTTCAACGACTGATCCAAACGATTCGCTTGATTATTCAAGAACCCTTTATCTGGAAGCGCGATTTGGGCGGAACCTTAAACAGCTTAGTGGAACGGATGCGCGAAGAGAATTTAGTGAGTGATGACTCTCGCGATCGTTTACGCAAAGATATTGAAAAAGTTTTGAAGCCTTATGGCATTCTCTCTGAGGTTCCCATGAAACGTGGGTATTTTGCCGGAACAGCGGTTTTGTCGCAACCGGATTTAATCAAAGTATTTCAACTCCTGGAAGCCCAAGTCCCTCATTTCGATGATCCGGTAGCGTTACAAGTCTATGAAAAATTCGAGCAACGGATGAAAAGCGCGAAGTTAATCGACTCGAATCAGTTCCCTGTGCGAGCCATTCATGATCGCGATCGCGGAGATCGACAACTGCAATCTGATTTCTCCTTGGCAAAACATCCTGAAATCGTGGAAAGCGCGATCGCGCAAGGACAACTTTTAGAACTCGGTTATCTTGCCACTCAGGAGACTTATGATTCCCCAGCGGAACAAACATTTCCGGCTTATCCGCTACAGATTATTTTCCACAAAATGAGCTGGTATTTGGGCTTTGAACATGATCAGGGAGCTAAAAAAGGGTTACTACAATTGGAAGCGCTTGATCGGCTCTTTTTAGGCAAACCGCAAGCTAAATACCGTTCCCGGAACGCCCAGCAGAAATCGCTCAAGCGTCTTCTTAGCCTGTATCAAGCGTCTGGCAGCATCTTTTTAGGGGATGACCCTAACCAGCAACAGCAATATTTAAGCCCGGAAGCATCGCAACGCCAGCAAGTCGAAATCCTGATTGAACTCTGGTTGAGTGATACAGGTTTCATTTTAATCAGCGAAGACCTTCCCTGCTTCCCTTTGCAACACATGAAAATGTCTCGACCCTTCAACCGCGACTTGATGCGGCAAAATCGGTCTTTATTCAGCCTTCGCAAAACCGGCGATCCCCAGTTTCCTCACCGTTTTCGGGTTGATTTACCCCAATGGTCACTGCAAGATATCGATTTACACCGTTGGCTCTTGGGCTTTGGTGGAAAAGCGAAAGTGGTTAAGCCAGATCATTTACGAGAAGAATTAAGACGGAAAGGGCAAGCCATTGTGCAAGCGATGACCTCCGAGGAGTGAGAGGGAGACAAGGAATAAGGGCAACTGTGATGTTACTGAAACCCTTATCCTTTTTCTTAATGACTGGTCACTATATTTATATGGAATTGAGTCCCTGACTCTCTCTCCCCCTAACCTCGATTGCCTCTGGTAGCGAATCGAAGATTGGATCAGTTTGAAGCAAATATTGATCAATTTGAAATTAGTATTCCGGAACAGAAGAATCCACCTCTTGACTCCAAGCGCGAATTCCGCCCTTGAGATTTGTCCCTTCGATTCCGGCATCTTTCAAGATCCGCAGGGCTTTGGCAGAACGTCCCCCCATCTTGCAATGAGCAATCAAACGATGACCATTGGTCAATTGTTTCACTTTTTCCACGCCACTTCCGTCTTCAATTTCCGAGAGGGGAATGAGGGTCGCCCCAGGAATTTTCGCAATTTCGTATTCGTTGGGGTTACGCACATCAATCAGAACGTAGTCATTCGCTTTTTGTTCCATTAACTGCTTTAGTTCTTGAACCGTCATTTCAGGAACATCGGTTTCTTGTTCTTGCATTTGCGGAATGCCACAGAACTGTTCATAGTCAATGAGTTCTTTAATTTCAGGACGTTCGGGGTTGGGACGGAGTTTTAACTCCCGGAAACTCATCGTTTGTGCGTTGTAAAGCAATAAACGTCCACTGAGGGTCGTATCCATGCCAAGAATCACTTTAATCGTTTCTGTGGCTTGAATGGAACCAATGACACCACAGAGAACACCTAAAACACCGCCTTCTGCGCAAGAGGGAACCATTCCCGGCGGTGGGGGTTCAGGAAAAACATCGCGGTAGTTAGGTCCTTCTTGGTAATTAAAGACGCTGGCTTGCCCTTCAAAGCGGAAAATCGAGCCGTAAACATTCGGCTTACCGAGTAAGACACAAGCATCATTCACTAAGTAGCGGGTGGGGAAATTATCTGTTCCATCGACAACCACATCATAAGGCTTAAGAATTTCCAGGGCATTGTCGGAACTAATGCGGGTATTGTAAAGGTCAACTTGACAAAACGGATTAATATCTAAGATACGCTGTTTGGCTGATTCAAGTTTGGGTTGACCGACTTTGGCAGTACCGTGAATGATTTGACGTTGTAAGTTGGAGCGATCCACAATGTCAAAATCAACAATGCCAATGCGTCCGATACCCGCTGCTGCTAAATATAACAAGAGAGGAGAACCGAGTCCGCCGGTACCAATACAAACGACACTGGCTGCTTTCAGGCGTTTTTGCCCTTCTAATCCCACTTCTGGGAGGATAATGTGACGAGAATACCGTTCGTATTCTTCTTTATTGAGTTCGATTTCTTCTAAGTTTGGATTGAGCATAGTGGTCTCACGCCCGATAAGGGGTTAATTTGCTATCTACTATTGTGCTACGGGAAGGAGATGGGGCGACGTATTCAGTATAATATCGCCGCTGCTGACTAATTGAGATGGCCGTGCGGTCTTTTAGGATAAGGGCTGGGTTGGGTTAATGGCAACCTTCTGTTACAATTTTTTCTTCTTGAAACTGGTCTTGATCATCTAAAATCCAACTGCAACAATCAACCACCGTTCCGTCTTGTACGGACATAATGAGATAAGAATAAGTATCCCACGCGATCGCGCGATCAAATTCTGAAGGATCGGTGGTGTGGTCAGGATGAGAGTGATAAATGCCGACAATACTTAAATGATGAGTACGGGCATATTTCTGCGCTTTTAAAAGAACTGCCGGATCAATGGTGAATCGGTTGCGCTTACTGAGTCCGTCATCGGCAGCTTCCGGGCACACGGCTTCAAAGCGTTGACTTTCTGCTTCCCAAGCATTTTCTGTTTCCCATACTTCCGTGACAATGGTTTCTCGATTGCCTTGAAACGTTCCCAATAAAATCCCACAACACTCTTCGGGATAAGTGCGCTGGGCGTGACGATACATTTGTTCTTGCTGTTGTTGAGTAAGTTTAAGCACGGCCATATTAGTCTTTTTATTGCTTCGTTGCTTTTGACCAAACGCGAACAGGCATTCCCCAAATATAGATAAATCCTTCTGCTGCTTTATGATCAAACTCATCTTCTGCACCATATGTGGCTAAGTCTTCGGCGTACAAGGAGTAGTCTGATTGGCGACCGACAATGGTTGCATTCCCTTTAAAGAGTTTTAAGCGGACGGTTCCAGTTACCCGTTCTTGGGTTTGTTGGATAAATCCTTCTAAAGCCTTTTTGAGCGGACTATACCATAACCCCCGATAAATCAGTTGGGCATAAGTATCTTCAATTCCCCGCTTATATTGAGTAACATCAGCAGTTAACGTCAGGCTTTCTAAGTCGCGGTGTGCCAAAATCAACGCCAGGAGTGCCGGGGCTTCGTAAATTTCTCGAGATTTAATGCCCACAACCCGATTTTCCATCATGTCAATGCGACCAAAGCCATGATGTCCAATTTGTTGGTTAAGGGTTTCCATCAAAGCGACCGGTTGATAGTGAATGCCATTAATAGCGACAGGAATCCCTTTTTCAAAACCAATATCAAGGTATTCAGCTTCATCAGGAGTGTTTTCAATGGCGTTAGTCATGCTAAAGACTTCTTCTGGAGGTTCCGCCATAGGGTCTTCTAAAATCCCTGCTTCGATACTGCGTCCCAAGAGATTTTGGTCAATACTATAGGGAGAAGATTTTTTTACTGGTGCGGGCAGTCCGAAGCGTTCTCCATACGCGATCGCGTCTTCACGACTCATTCCCCATTCTCGCGCTGGGGCAAGAATTTTCAAGTCCGGATCTAAAGCAGCAATGGAGACATCAAAGCGCACTTGATCATTCCCTTTACCGGTGCAGCCGTGCGCCACCGCATCCGCACCCTGTTGATGGGCAACTTCCACTAACATTTGACTAATCAACGGACGGGCTAACGCTGTCGAAAGGGGATAACGGTTTTCATATAAGGCATTGGCTTGAATCGCAGGAAAGGCAAATTCAGTGACAAAACGGTCCACGGCATTTTTCACCAAAGAAACGGAGGCACCAGCAGTGAGGGCTTTTTCTTTAATGGGCTCTAAATCTTCTCCCTGTCCCAAATCAGCAGCGAGGGTAATCACTTCTTTTACCCCCCATTCTTGTTTGAGATAAGGGATACAAACGGAGGTATCAACCCCGCCGGAATAGGCTAAGACAACTTTCTTGGCGCGACTCATATTAAACTCATTTCTCTAAACTGGACTAACTGGTCATTTTAGCGGTTTCAAAGCCGGGCGCAAACCAGGCATTGGCAAACAAATTAAAAACCGCTAGAGAACTTCCCTAGCGGTGTCGTTTTGGGATGAGTCGGATCTAGACGGCAGAACCAACTCCGGCATAAGAACCGTAGAAAAAGATACCGACAACAGCAATAATCCCTAAACCAGCAATCGTGGCAACAATCCAAAGGGGTATTTTCCCAGACATCAATTTTTTCCTCCTAAATCAAGCTAGACAAATGTTCAACAGTGTTAAATGATTTTTAGTTAAAGAAGTAGCTTGAGAACAGAATTCCCAAGACAAAAACGAGTAACAACCCTAAATATAGGGAGGTCCGATTCAGTTCAACCGGTTGTTTATTGGGGTTTTGATTGCGATCTACCATGAATAGCTCCTTTCTATCTTTGAATAAACTGCATGGCGGCGATCGCGCCTAAAAAGAACACGCTGGGGACAGCTAAGGTATGAACGGCTAACCAACGGACTGTAAAAATGGGATAAGTTACCGGTTCGTTGGGACGATTTGTGGTCATGTTTCTCCTCCTTGCTAAGAATACTTACTTATTAAATTCTTCGACTTCTTCTCTCGCCTTAAAACGGTCGCTAATAATGGGCAATTCTTGCCGTTGTTGAGTGAAATATTCATCCGGGCGAGGGGTCCCAAAGGCATCATACGCCAAACCTGTTTGGACAAACAACCAACCGGCAATAAACAACATGGGAATCGTAATACTATGAATTACCCAATACCGAACGCTGGTAATAATATCACCAAAGGGACGTTCACCTGTATCTCCTGCCATTTGATCCTAACTCCTTTTACAAAAATTGACGGTTCATTCATACATGTTGACGACTCACCCTCCTTCAAGTGGGTGATTCTTCCTTCACTGAAAAATGCCTCCTCAACTCAGTTGATTTGGACTTACTTTTTCTCCAGAAGCTGACACGATACGCCCTACCGCCTTTGAGAGCGCGTTTCCTGACGCCGTACGCTGGCGTGAGGTCACTCTTCTTCTGCAACCGTTTAGCTAGTTGATTGTTCGACTTGGTTTTTGTCGATACGGATTGCATTGATTCAATTTCTAGATTCATTCTACAACACGAACCCGTCAAGGGTCGGGGGTTTAGACCTGTGATTTAAGGATGAGAAGTGTTTTAACAATTGCCACGTTTTCTTTACGCCGCATTGCTGGATCCCTCATACTTGAGGACAGTACCGCGATCACCAAGAATAAATCCTTTCTCCGGATTAAAAAATTTCACCCGATAAAAATTTCCTGGCACTTGCTGCACATCACGGTCTTTTTTCCAAACGCCTTCGGTTTCAGAGCGACGGAATAAGTCACCGCTACCGCCCCCAACCCAGAATTCATCAGCATTGCGGTAGCCAATATCAAGCAAGCCTTTCCCGCTAGAAAATTCAGGATATTCTGGATCTTGCCAACTGTCAAAGTCTGCAGATTCGGTAAACTGAACTTGACCACCGCGCGCCAGTAACCACACCCGTCCATCCGGGGTAAAGCCCATATTTTGCACCCGACGGGAGGTATTCCGTTCATGGGGTTGCCAGGCTTGATCCCCAGGGGTCCAAGTGGAGTAGAAGTTACCACGAGCGGATACTGCCACGTATTTCCCATCCGGGGAACGAGAAATATTACGAGAGACCCCTACAGCTTCTTCCACGAGCGCTTGCCAGTTTCTTCCACCGTCAGTGGTTTTATAAATTGCCCCGACATTGGTGGTCATCTCCGCCGAGTTTTTGCCAGTGGCAATGATGCTATAGGGTTCCCCTGGCAATTTTTTACTGAGAGGAATCCGAGACCAATGGTCTCCGCCATCTGTGGTATGGAGGAGAACAGAGGGTTCACCGACAATCCAACCTTCTTCACCCTTAAAACTAACAGAAAGAAAATCTAATTTTTCCTCTCCCAGTTGCAATTCTTCTTTCTGCCAAGTGTCTCCGCCATCTTCGGTTTTCAACAACGTCGCTTGGTTCCCGACCATCCAACCTTGATCCGGATTGCCAGTAAAGTCAATATCCAAAATGGTTTCTTCGGTGGGGAGATTTTCCAAGACTCGCCAAGGGTTTGATTCGGTGGAGGGCACTTGACTACAACTCACCGTTAAGAGCGCGATCGCGCCCCAAATGATAATTTGCTTAATATTTTTTAACAAAATACTCATAATTTGTTATTTCAAACTGGGTCACGGAACTGAGCCCTAATCAATTTCAGGGCAAATTTCACCACATTAGCAGGTTTTGTGCCCTTTGACACGCTTTTAACCGAGACCGTAAAAACTCATAAAGGCTAAAAATCCCAAGGCGAGAGCCCCAAAAATGAGAATATTTTTTTGTCTTGGGGTCAACTGATTAACACCAAACCCATAAGAAAGATTCTCGGCAAATCCTGATGGCGCATCAACCGCCCCAACGTTATCAAAGACGTTTCGTCTTGCCCCACAAACGGGACAACGCCACTGTTCAGGTAAGTCTTCAAAGGTGGTTCCAGCAGGAACGTTTTGACTGCTATCCCCTTTATTCGGTTCGTAAACATAGCCACAACTGCGACACTCATAGCGCGAGGGCGCAGCTTCAGCTAGGGTCTGTTCTTCATTAGGCTCAGTCATGGTTCAAGACGATTTATGAGAACTCTGTTAAAAATTATCGCACAATTTGTTTCGTCATTAGTCATTAGTCATTAGTCATTGGGAATATAGAGAATTAAAGATTCACCTGCTCACCCAGACTCCCCCTCTTGCTGTCACTCCTTCCCCTTGTTTCGTCGGCACCGTTGAGAACAATATTTGACTTCATCCCAACAATCTGCCCATTTTTTCCGCCAAGTAAAGGGGCGACCACAAACCACACACGTTTTTGTCGGTAAATCAGATTTTTTGCGTTGCCGTGCCATAAAACTAAAAGATGTTAGTGAATGAGCGTTGGGTATCGCCAACTGCCGAGTCCTGCCAAAATGATCGTAATTCCCAACAGAATTGTCCAATCTAAAAGTAAAGGATAGCTATTGGCATTTCCGATGAGCATTAATCCCCGTAAGGCATCAACTGTGTAAGTCAGGGGGTTAATTCTGGCAAAGAGTTGCAACCAATGGGGCATCATTTCTAGGGGATAAATGGCATTACTGGCAAAAAATAAAGGTAAGGTCATAAATTGTGCAATGCCTAAAAATCCTTCCTGAGTTTTGGCGAAACAAGCCATTAAAAGCGAAAATGTGGAAAATAGCACGGTTGCTAAAAGAACTGTGAGTAATACGCCGAGGAGCGCTAGGGGATGCCAGTTCATCGTTACTCCTAAAGGGAGCGCGATCGCGTAAACAATGACGGCTTGGACAAGAGTCCGCAGGGTGTTGGCAACACCTTTCCCCACAACGAGAGCGACGCGAGGGGTGGGGGTCACTAAGAGCTTGTGTAAAACCCCTAAATCTCTTTCCCAAAGGAGGGTCAACCCGCTAAAAATTGCCAAAAAAAGTAAACTTTGCCCTAAAATCCCTGGTGCTAAATAATCGAGATAAGCGAAGTCTCCTGTGGGGAGGACTCTTAAATTAGAGAAAACTTGGCCGAATACCCCTAACCAGAGAATTGGTTGCGCGGCTCGACTTAAGAGTTGCTTGGGATCATGGCCAATTTTGCGGATTTCGAGTTCTGCTACCACCAGGGTCTTTTTGAAAAATTCCCCCAGTGGAACCAGTGGTTTGCCACAGCTTTTAACCCAGTCTCCGAGCGGTATTTCGGGTTTGTGAAATGTCACGATAACTTCCTCTGGATTCTAAATCATGGCCAGTGTAATGGATGAAGACCTGATCAAGGGTCGCGTTGGTTTGGGAAATACTTGCTTTGAGCTCATTGGGCGATCCCATGACGACAATGCGACCGGAATCCATAATCGCAACGCGATCGCATAAATAGTCCGCTTCTTCCATGAAATGAGTGCTTAAAAACAGGGTCGTGCCCAACTGGCTGCGAACGTTTTGTAAGAGATCCCATAAGGCGTGTCGAGCTACGGGATCAAGTCCCACAGTCGGCTCATCCATAAACAAAATCGGCGGTTGATGAATTAAGGCTTGCGCAATTTCTAAGCGGCGAATCATGCCGCCGGAATAGCGTTGCACCAGATGTTGGGCAGCCGCTTCTAAACCAACATAAGCCAGAGTGTCACGAATGCGAGATTGCCGTTGTTGACGAGGGACATCATACAATTTGGCAACCATGAGGAGGTTTTCATAACCGGTGAGGTTACTATCCACAGAAAGGGCTTGGGGAACATAACCAAGGTGTCTTCGCACTTGCGCTGGCTGACGGGTTAAGAGATATCCTTGGATGGTTACTTCCCCTGATGTCACAGGCAGCAATGTCGTCAGCATTTTGATCGTTGTGCTTTTACCGGCCCCATTAGGACCCAAGAGTCCAAAAATTTCACCCGCTTCCACATCTAAATCAAGGTGATCAACCGCAACAACTTTCCCAAAGCGCCGCGTCAGTTGGCATACTTCTAAAATTCCCATGACCTTACTTTTCCCAGATGGCGTAAGCCGTCCCATCATGGATACGATTCCTGACCGAACGGATACTAACCAAATTAGCCAGTTATTCTAAGATAACGAATTCAATTGTTGACAACAGGCTTTTTTGCTGGGGGTTTGGACAATCACTGTCTTGATTCTGATAAACTGTAGGCAATTGTGACCCCCAAATATTTGTATATTTCTGCAAAAGATATTCTCAGCAATCCTCGCTACCATCAGGGTAAAGGCGTTGTGAGCAACGTAGTGTGTCGGATCAAAAAATAGTTAATAAAAATATGACAGATACCCAAACCATCTTAGAAGCACTCCGTCCTGTACAAGACCCAGAATTGCAAAAAAGTCTGGTGGAACTAAACATGATTCGAGAGATCACGTTGGATGACGGTGCTTTGAGTTTTAAGCTCGTGCTAACAACCCCAGCTTGCCCTCTCAAAGAAATGATCGTGGATGATTGTAAAAAAGCGGTACAAGATTTGCCGGGGGTGGAGACAGTTGATGTGGAAGTCACTTCAGAAACCCCTCAACAGAAGTCGCTTCCGGACCGAGAAGCGGTGCCAGGGGTCAAAAATATCGTCGCTATTTCCAGTGGGAAAGGCGGAGTTGGAAAAAGCTCAGTTGCAGTGAATATAGCCGTTTCCCTGGCGCAAACGGGTGCCAAAGTTGGCTTGTTAGATGCCGATATTTATGGTCCCAATGCCCCGAGTATGTTGGGATTAGCGGAGGCAAAAGTCCGGGTGCAAGAATCGCCCAAAGGAGAAGTGTTAGAACCGGCGTTTAATCACGGCGTGAAGTTGGTTTCGATGGGCTTTCTGATTGATCCTGACCAACCTGTGGTTTGGCGGGGACCGATGCTCAACGGTATTATCCGTCAGTTTCTCTATCAAGTGAACTGGGGCGAATTAGATTATTTAGTGGTCGATTTACCCCCCGGAACCGGAGATGCTCAGTTGACCCTTGCCCAAGCCGTTCCCATGTCTGGAGCAGTGATTGTGACCACACCTCAAGATGTGTCCTTAATGGATGCCCGGAGAGGATTGAAA
>CAZAYV010000098.1:0-16182 GCA_964489465.1 uncultured Dactylococcopsis sp.
GAGTCGGAACAACAGTGACGGTTTCGTTTCCTTTAGTACAGGGGAGTGATTAGTTACCCAAAATTAAGTGATAGTAATTTTAAAATTTGTTCCGTTTCAATATCACCAAATTATTTTGTTTTTAATTACTAAATTTTAGCCAATGTGTTATACATCAAATTGTGCCGATTCTCTTTCTTACCTAGCTGCGATCCCCATTGAGAAATTTCTTGCTAGAACTAAAGTAAACCCCTCATTACTTGATTAATCTTTATGAAGACTGTACTCTTGAAACTCGTCACCCCCATGCAAAAGCGGTGGCGATATGGACTCGTTTCCCTCTTGATTGCCACTGGCTTAGTGATTGGGACTCCCCAAGTAGCACAAGGGTTTTCTTTTGTCGATCTCCTCTTCCGAGGCGTGCAAGTCTTTCAACTCTCAAATATGTCTGACCAACAAGAAGTAAAGTTGGGAAGAAAAATTAATCAGCAACTAGTTGAAAATGAAATTACTTTATCTGACAATTCTCAACTGAATGCTTATGTTGATCGCATTGGTCAACGTCTCGTTCCTTATAGTGATCGTCCCAATCTTTCCTACACCTTCCAAGTGGTTGAAGATGACAGTATTAACGCCTTTGCTACTATGGGCGGTTTTGTCTATATTAATACAGGCTTGATAGCAACGGCAGACAATGAATCGGAATTAGCCAGTGTTGTTGCTCACGAAATTGGGCACATTGCCTCTAGACACGCCGTTGAACAAATGAGACAACGCGCGATCGCGCAAGGACTCCTCTCGGCAGCCGGATTAGATGAAAGTAACGCGGTGCAAATTGGTGTGGAATTAGCAGTGAGTCGTCCCAATAGCCGTCAAGATGAATTAGAAGCTGACGAGAGAGGGTTAAGGATGCTTAGGCAAGCGGGTTATGCCCCGATTGGGATGGTGACCTTCATGGAAAAATTACAACGGCAAGGGGGTGCTCCGCCGAGCTTTTTAAGTACTCACCCTGCCACAGGTGAGCGTATCCAAGCCCTGAAAGCGCAAATGAATAATCCAACCCAGGGCGATGGTTTAAACCCTCAACTGTACCAACAACGCACCCAAGCCTTGCGGTAATAACCCCTACTCTATACTTGTCAAAACTTGAGTCAATCCTTTATCATAGTAAATGAAGCACGGGGCCGTAATGGTTTCGACAGGCTAGTAAAAGCCACCCCGTGATGCAGGCTGAGAGTGAGTCTACTCTCACAAATCAAGGCTCAAACAAATAGTAATTGCGAACAACATCGTTCCTTTCGCTCGTAAGGCAGCTGCTGTTGCCTAAAAAAACCTCTAACTAGGTTCGAGCACTCATCGTCTGACACCGTTAAGGGCGATGGGTAAAACCCCAACGGTTGCTCGCTTGAACCATCTCTGGTTGGTCAAGCGATAAGACTTCACCAGAAGATCCCTTTCATCCGGGATAAAGGATGAGCCCCGTTGCTCAGGGTAAGAGCAACTAAGCCTGTGAATGAGCGGACGGTCAATAGCTAGCCTGGACAGCAGTTCGATTCTGCTCGGCTCCATTTAAAATTAATTCCCAAATTTTTGGCGCGCTTCTTCTACCATTTCGGCAGTAACAACTTCGGAATGGTTAGCATAAGCCATTTCTTCTACTCGCTGACGGGCTTGAGAGCGCACAAAGAAGGGAATATTTTTTAATTTGGCTTGGGCTTGCGGGGTCCATTTCAGCCCCGAAAAATAGTTTTGAGATTGATTCATGGGAAAAATACTCCTTAATCGAGAATTCCATTACCTTCTAGTGTCTCGAATTAGCTCATCAATCGACACTGAACTTAACAGATTTTTGTATAAGCTTCAGTATGGCTGACCGGAAGTGTGACGGTAAAGGTTGTTCCTTGTTCAGGTGGACTCTCAACAGCAATTTGTCCTTGATGGTTATCAACAATCGCTTGCGCGATCGCGAGACCCAGTCCAGCACCGGTTGTGCCTTTGCTGGTGCTAGCTTTGGGATAAGGGGACACCCGATAAAAGCGATCAAACAGATGGGGAATTGCCGTTTCTGGAATCCCTTTTCCCGTATCTTGGACTTGCACCTGTAAATAGGGATGATGGTTGCGTTTGATGGGTTTGATCTCGATGCTAACGGTAGCTGCGGTTTTCTCTTGATCGGAGATTGAATGTTCAATCCCGTTACTGATCAGGTTCGTAAACAACCGCGCCAACTGATCCCAATCTCCTATAACGGTCAAAGCTGTGTCGGATTCAGGAAGATTTAAACTAAGTTGAATCCCTTTTTGCTGCGCGATCGCGCTTTGTTCTTCAATCACTTCCATCAATAAGGCATCTAAGGGAACCGATTGCTGTTCGGTTTCAATCATCCCACTATCTGATCGCGCAAGGAATAATAAATCATTGACCAGTTTTCCTAAGCGTTGGGTTAGGCGTTCAATGACTTGTAACTGCTGTTGCTGTAACTCACCATCGGGATACGCCAATGCCATTTGAACATTGGTTTGAATCATCGCAATGGGATTACGTAATTCATGAGAAGCATCGGCAGTAAATTGTTTGAGACTCTGATACGATTCCTTGACTGGTTGAATGGCAATTCCTGATAACCACCAGCTTATTCCCGCCACACAAACCACAACCGCACTAATCCCAATAATTAAATCTAACAGCAACTGTCGGATGGGCTTAGTTACCTCAAACCAAGGATGACTGACGCGAAGATAGCCAAGGGTTTGTTTGCCTAAAGTGATCGGTTCGGTCACTTGTCGGAGAAGATACCCCGAAGTCAAATGCACCGTTTCTGTAGAACGATTTTTATGCAGCGGATAATTCAGTGATTCGGAAAAAGTTGACCACACTAGTTCCCCTTGCGGGCTAAACCATTCTAAATCGATCCGGTCATCTTCCACTGTTTCAGTATCATTGCGAAAGCTCGTTTCAATATCAAGACGATAGCCATTATCTCCGGTTGCCACCGGCTGAATGACCAGGGAACGCTCAACGACTTCTACCACGTGCTTTAAGGTATCGTCAATTCGCTCAATTAGGGTACTACGAACATAAAAATAGACGCCCGTGGCAAATAACAGCAAGAGAATTGCGGTTACTGTCGCGTACCAGAGGGCTAAGCGTCTCCGTGTGGTTTGGAACATCTTCGTACTGCGTGATGAATTCCGCATTCTAGTCGTCTGTCAGTTTTGAAATGATTGAGCGAGGTGGGATTGGGGAGACAAGGAAGATAAAGATCACGACACTCATCCCTCAAGACAAACTTGATGAATCCCTGTTCCCTGACTTTAACCAGCCCAGTGCGTTTTTCAGCAGACCCTAATTGATCACTTCTGCCGGGACATTTCCGCCCATGCCCACTTGCATTTCTTGCACGGTTTTTTTGGAGACGGAGGGGACAATTTCAAAAGAATATTGGGCCATGGCTGCTTCCACAAACCCTAAGAAGAGAGGGTGAGGCTGATTGGGACGAGAACGAAATTCAGGATGGAATTGGGTGGCAATAAAGAAGGGATGATCTGGGCGTTCAATCATCTCCACTAAGCGCCCGTCGAGAGAAGTGCCACCAATGGCATAGCCACTTTCTAGGAACAGGCTACGATAAGCATTATTAAACTCATAACGGTGGCGATGACGCTCGTAGATCACTTCCTGTTGATAGAGACTGTAGGCGCGACTATCAACATTTAAGCGGGAGGGATATAAGCCGAGACGCATTGTTCCCCCCAGATCGATCACATCCTGTTGTTCTGGCAGCAAATTAATCACTGGATTTGGGGTATCCGCATCAAATTCAGCACTACTGGCTCGTTCCAGGTTAGCAACATTTCGTGCCCATTCCACAACTGCGCAGTGCATTCCTAAACAAAGTCCTAAGAAGGGAATCTTATGAGTGCGCGCATATGCGACCGCTTGAATTTTTCCTTCAATACCACGAATGCCGAAACCACCAGGAACAATGATTCCACTGATGTTGTTCAGGTAAGTTTCTGGGCGATTTTCTTCAATTTCCTCAGCATTCACCCAACGGAGTTTGATTTCACTACCCAGCGCGATCGCGCCGTGACGAAGGGCTTCCACTAAGGAGAGATAAGCATCGCTGAGTTGAATATATTTGCCAACGATGGCGATTTCAATCCCTTGCTTGGGACTGGCCATATTTTCCACGAGGGTTTGCCATTGCCGCAAGTCGGGTTGTCGCTGTTCTAAGGCTAATAATTCTAGTGTTTGCTGGGCTAAGCCTTCTTGTTCTAAAATTAAAGGCACTTCATAAATACTGGTGGCATCTTGGGCGGTAATCACCGATTCGACGGGGACATCGCAGAATTCAGACAGTTTTTCTTTGAGATTTTCTTCTAAAGCGCGATCGCAGCGACAGATCAAAACATCCGGTTGAATTCCAATGGAACGCAGTTCCTTCACTGAATGCTGGGTGGGTTTGGTTTTCATTTCCCCAGCTGAAGCAATCCAGGGGAGTAAAGTAACGTGCATATACAGCACATTATTGCGCCCCACTTCTTTGCGAAATTGCCGAATCGCTTCCAGGAAAGGTAACGACTCAATATCACCAACGGTTCCCCCTACTTCGGTAATTACAATATCGGGGTTGGTATTTTCGGCAACGCGATGAATCCGTTCTTTAATTTCTTGGGTAATATGGGGAATCACCTGTACGGTTCCCCCTTGATAATCGCCGCGACGTTCTTTGTTAATCACCGCCTGATAGATTGAACCAGTAGTAACACTATTGAGACGTGACATAGATGTATCGGTGAAGCGTTCATAGTGTCCTAAATCTAAGTCTGTTTCCGCACCGTCATCGGTAACGAAAACCTCTCCATGCTGAAACGGACTCATGGTGCCAGGGTCAACATTAATATAGGGGTCCAGTTTTAAGATGGAAACAGAATAGTCACGGGACTTAAACAAGCGTCCTAAACTGGCAGCAACAATTCCCTTACCAATACTCGAAACCACACCACCCGTAACGAAAACAAACTTAGTCATAGCCCAATACCTCAATCTACCTGTTTTATTGTGCCACAGGTCTTTTCCATCTGAAATCTTACCCTTGATGAGGTCAGATTTTCCTTACTTACTCTGGAGAAACACTTTCCCCAATCCATTGGAGATAGGGAGTTAATCCCGCTTGAATGGGGAGGGCAATAATTTCCGGAACTTCGTAGGAGTGCAGCTGACGAATGCGCGTTTCTAGTTGCGAATAGTAAGTTAAATCCGTTTTAATGATGAGTTGCCATTCCGGATCGCTGTGGACTTCATTTTCCCAAGTGTAAACCGAATGAACCGGCATTAAGCTGACACAAGCGCCATATTTTTCTTTCACAATCGCTGACGCGATCGCGCGGGCTTGTGCTTCGGATTCTGCGGTGACCAAAACAACACCATATTGCTGGTTTATACTCATTTTTCCTCATCCGTCATTGTGTCTATAATGCCATGTGATTGGGAAGATTTTGATAATAGTAGCTGTTCCCCTGGGGAAATTGGGCAGGTTCTAAGGGCAAACTACTCATGATCTGTCCCATTTGGGGTAATTTTGCGCCTTGAAGGCAAGCTTTTTCTAGATTTGCCCCCTTTAAAGTCGCACCAGTGAGGTTGGCTTCTTTTAAATTGGTTTCCCATAAACAAGCCTCAGACAAGTTGGCTTGTTCTAATCCGGCTTGAACTAAATTGGCTTGGGACAAATTGGCTTTTTCTAGGTTTGTCCAGTGCAAGCGCGATCGCGCTAATTTTGCCCCTGATAAATTGACTCCTTCTAAATTAGCGCCACTCAGTTTCGCCTCTACTAAATTTGCCCCTGACAAGTCAACATTTTTTAGATTGACCACTTTGAGAAATGCTCGTTTGAGGTTCACTTCCCTTAAAGACGCGTCTTGTAGAGAAGACCGGGTTAATCTCGCTTCTAATAGATTCGCCCAATTTAAGTTTGCTGCCTTTAAGTTTGTTTCGCGCAAATTCGCTTGATAAGCATTGACGCCACAGAGGTTGGTTCGTTCTAAATTGGAGCGTTTAAGGTTAATATAAGATAAATTGCCGCCGCTGAGCCTAGCCCCGGCTAAGATAGAGTTCATCATAAAGCTGCCTTGAAAAACTGCCTTTGTGAGTTCGGCATTCTCAAAGCTACTATCGCTGAGTTTAGCGTAACTAAAATTTGTCCAATTCAACTTTGCTTCATCAAAAATTGATTTAGTTAAGAACGCCCGGGTGAAATTAACGCCGATTAAATTTGCGCCAGTAAAATCAACAGCAATCAAAGTAATTCCCGTTAAGTCTAGACCCCTGAGATCGACCCCCCGGAAATCTCTTTCTCCCTGATCATAAAGCCTCAGTAAACGGCTAAGTTTCATGGATTGATTCCTTCTCTAATCTTTGTTTCAATAACACGAGTTGGCAGTTGATTACATCACTAATGGCACTAGCTATTCCCTAAATCAACGCTTCATACTTATTTTAGAATTGCGAGTATTGAATCACCAACTCTTGCTAAGTGATTTCAGAAGAATTAATAAAACTTAAATTTTTCTGCAATTGTAGGAAACCCAACGGAGAATTCTTCATCAACGATTGTCAAGTTTTAAGAATTAATTGTTAAGTTCAGAAGAAAGCATGTAAACTTTTCCATCCATTAAGATTCGTTTAATTCCTTTGGCTTCTAACTGTTCTTTGGTTTTTTGGATCATTTGACCATCAGGAACTTTAATCACTTTTTGCGAACGATTGGAAAATCGTCTAGCGACGCGATGATTATCAAAAATCGGTAATGTTTTTTGTTGCGTTTCTACACTCGGAATTTTACCCAAATCACTAAATTCTTTTAGGGGTTTGGTAATTAAATTAGCCCCGCGGTCAATAACCAAGTAACAGGTTTTAGGAAACTTTGCTTGCGATAAAGGTAAAACTTCTACTTCATTCGCTTCTGGTTTTTGATCGCGTTTGACAGTGGTTTCTTCTTCTTCCCAATCTTCCTCTTCTGTGTCTTCTAAATCATCATCATTTCCGACATCTTCCCCAAACATCGCTTTAATGACACTAAAATCAATTTCATCGACATTTTCTGTTTCGTCTTGTTCGGGAGACAAACTTGTTTTTAGACTTGTATCGCTAGCAGTCAACGATCCCTCACTTTGCTCACTTTCAGAACCATTTTCAGTTGTCTTAGCTTGAGAAATTGAGGGGGAATCTGCAGAATTAGCAGTAGAAAATTGAGGGTCTTGATTCTGAGTTTTTTCCGTTTCAGCTGAGTTTTGATGGGAAGAGGAATGAGAACGAGATTTTTGTCGGTTATGACGTTTCCTTTGAATCAAATTGATGTATTCTTCGCTTGATAAGTTATTTCTTAAAATACGACTAACTGTCGAACTACTCACCTGAAAGCGATCCGCTAAAGTCGCTGTTGTTTCATCAGTTTGACGATACAAACGGACCAGTTCTGTTTTTTCCTCATCGGAAAGTTTTCTAGGACTCATAGGTAAGCTCAGGTGATTCGGTTAATGTCGTTTCAAGAAACTTGCTTTTCCCATCCTACTATCTTTTGGGGGGGCTGATGCTATGATAAAATATAACTTTCTGGTAAGGGTGTGTAACTCAGTGGATAGAGTAGCTGCCTTCTAAGCAGCGAGTCGCAGGTTCGAATCCTGCCACACCCGTTGATTTTAAGGTTCTCTTTCTCAACTAATTTTGATCAATCGCTTTGGCAGTGAGGGATAAAAAGAGATCAATTTGATAAACTGAAGGTTCCGGTTGCGATGCCGTCAGTGCCATTTTTTGAATGGAATTCAAAGCGGCTTGGGCTTCGGGAGAGACTAAGACATTTTTGTCTTGCGAGAAAGGATTGAAGGTAAGGAAAATGAGCAATTGCCATCCCACTTAACCAAGGGGCAATGTCTTCCTTATAATTAAGTTCAGAATTAGGTGATAGAGAACAGGTAACTACTAGAAACCTCATTATTAATTGTTAATTATTCAATCTGCTCTCCCCTTGCCTGATCGCGCAAAACTCACCTATAATAGTAGGCTGTGCCAAAAAAATAAAAACGATAACAATGCCGAAACTCAAAACAAACCGTGCAGCTGCGAAGCGGTTTCGGACCACAGGAAGTGGAAAGATCCGTCGTCGCAAAGCTTTCAAAAATCACCTCTTGCAGCCAAAAACCCCGAAACGGAAGCGCAGTTTATCTAAGTTGACGATAGTTAATGAACGAGACGAGGACAACGTGCGTCAAATGTTGCCTTATATGAAGTAAGTTAAGTGAACAAGCAAAGGTAAATATTATTTATGTCACGAGTGAAAAAGGGGAATGTCTCCCAGAAACGACATAAGAAGATTCTTAAGTTAGCTAAAGGATTTAGAGGCGCCCATTCTAAACTTTTCCGCACAGCGAATCAACAGGTAATGAAGGCGTTACGCCATTCCTATCGCGATCGCCGCCGTCGGAAACGTGATTTTCGTCGCCTCTGGATTGCTCGGATTAATGCTGCCGCCCGACAAAATGGGATGAGTTATTCTCAACTGACTGGTCAATTGAGAAAAGCGGATATCCAACTCAATCGGAAAATGTTAGCTAACTTAGCAATGCTCGATCCCGAAGCATTTGCCAAGGTGGTGGAAACGGCGAAACAAGCGTAAAGGTTCCAGGAGTTAAGCAATGGCAAACGTGAACTCGGTTTCTTGGCGAAGCCGAGTTTTAAGTTTAGGATTTCGGTTACTAGTGGCAAGTGTGTTTTCTTTCCTCGCCCTACCTGCATCCGCAGCCGAGTTAGCGGAAATTGAGGCAAGAGGACATCTTACCGTTGCCGTTAAAGATAATCTGCGTCCTCTTGGATTTGAAGATGCACAGGGCAATTTAAGCGGGTTTGAGATTGATTTAGCGCGACGCTTAGCAGAAGAAATTTTGGGCGATCCCAATGCGGTGCGGTTAGAACCGGTGATGAATACTGAACGTTTAGAGGTCGTATTAACGGGAAAAGTGGATCTAACGATCGCGCAAGTGAGTCAAACGGCAGCGCGATCGCGCGTTGTTATGTTTAGTCCCCATTATTATTTAAATCGCATCGCTTTTGTGACAAAAAAGAATAAAATCAACCGCCTGAGTGATGGGAAGCCAGGAAAAATTGCCGTATTAAATCAATCCAGCGCGATCGCGGAAGTGAGATTTCATTTTCCTGACGTCCAACTAGTTGGCGTTGATTCCTATCAAGAGGCACTCTCTGTTCTTGAAGCAGGAGAAGCCGTTGCCTTTGCAGGAGACGAAACGGTTCTGGCAGGATGGACTCAAGAATATCCTGACTATCATTTACTCCCCGAACGGATTGGTGGGGAAGCCCTAGCGGTTGTGATGCCTAAAGGTTTACAATATTCTTCCTTACATCAAATTGTCAATGAAACCATTCGTCAGTTGAAGCAATCGGGATGGTTGCAACAAAAAGCACAAGAATGGGGATTGAGTAATGCTGGTCGGAAAAGCAGTGAATAGTAAACGGTTTTTTGTCCTTTGTAGTTTGATCACTAATAATTCATAAAAAATGCAAGATAATCTTCTTCTTTTATATTTATCACTCTTAGTTTTAATTCTAGCGGGAGCGGGTTTCTTTCTCTTCCGGCAAATTTTCAAGACCCGTCGGAAAGAAAGCCGTATTTCTCAATTACAAAAACAAATTAAAGAACAAACGGCTACCGCTAAAAACTATTATGAATTAGCCAGTCTTTACTTAGATAAAAAACTCTATGTTCAAGCCACGAAAATTTTACAACAAGCCCTGAAGTTTAAAGATGTCGAACCGGAAAATCGGGCGTTAATTTATAATGCGATGGGGTATGCCTATTTTGTACAAGAACAATATGATTTGGCGATTCGCCAATATAAAGAAGCGGTTAAACTTTATCCAGACTATGTTATTGGTTTGAATAATTTAGCCAATGCTTACGAACAGAAAAAATTAACAGCGCAAGCCATTGAAACTTATGAAGAAGCTCTCCAATATGATCCGGAAAATAAAACCGCAAAACGTCAATTAGAAAAGCTAAATAAACGGTTTGTTAAAGAACCGCAAGCAGAAGAAAAAACTTCAAAAGAGTAAATAATGGTGAGGGCAGACTGGTTAGAGACCGTCAAAAAAGAACAAGTCATTGCTGTAATTCGAGCCTTTCCGAAAGCCTTAGGCAAGCAACTCGCCCAAGCCATGCGCCAAGGAGGAATTCGCTTAATTGAAATTACTTGGAATAGTGATCAACCGGAAGATTTAATTCCAGAATTGCGTGCAGAAATGCCTGATTGTCTCATTGGCACAGGGACAATTTTAAACGCAGAAGAACTTAATCGCGCGATCGCGCTGGGGGTGCAATTTATCTTTACCCCTCACGTTAACCCACAACTGATCGCCACAGCGAACCAGCATAATATTCCCATCATTCCGGGTGCTTTATCCCCCACAGAAATTATCACTGCCTGGCAAGCCGGTGCAAGTGCTGTCAAAGTCTTTCCAGCGCAAGCTGTCGGTGGCGTTAATTATATTAAAAGTCTGCAAGGTCCTTTAAGCAATATTCCTCTCATTCCCACCGGTGGTGTTACCTTAGAGAACGCCCAAGGATTTATTGATGCTGGTGCAACTGCTGTGGGTTTATCTTCGCAATTATTTCCCCAATCATTAATTCGTGCCGGAAACTGGGAGGCAATTACACAACGCGCTTTAACTTTAAAACAAACCTTGCAAGCCTCTTAAAACGGTTTAAAAGTCTAGAATAGTAACGCTTTTTATTTGAAATTACTATTATTTGTGTTTTTGTGTCTTTGTGGTTAATAACTCAATGAATCAAACTCAGTCTAATCAACAACTCATCTCTATTATTAAAGATAAAATTGCCAATTCTCCCGAGCAAAAAATCACCTTTGCTGACTATATGGACTTAGTCTTATACCATCCCCAGCAGGGATATTACACATCCGGTCAAGTCGATATTGGCAAAGCAGGAGACTTCTTTACTGCTTCTTCTCTTGGGAGTGATTTCGGTGAATTATTAGCTGAAAATTTTGTCGAAATGTGGGAGAAGTTAGGACAACCCAATCCCTTTGATTTAGTGGAAATGGGGGCAGGAAAAGGAGAATTAGCCAATGATATCCTCAGTTATTTATCACAACACTATCCACACTGCTTGCCAGCACTCCATTATCATATTATTGAACAATCCCCTGCCTTGAGAGAAGAACAACAAGAGAAACTTAAAACCTGGCAAAATGAAATCACTCTCCGCTGGGAAACTTGGGAAGAGATTCCTGATTCATCTTTAGTGGGTTGCTGTTTCTCTAATGAATTAGTCGATGCGTTTCCCGTGCATCGGGTACAAATTGAAGCAGGAACTCTCAAGGAAATTTATGTCACCCTTAGTGAAGACAAAGAGACATTGCCATTTACCGAAGTTACGGATAATATCTCCACTCCTCAACTCAAAGAATATTTCCAAACGGTTGGTATTACTTTACCGTCTAATGAGTATCCAGAAGGCTTTCAAACTGAAGTCAACCTAGCCATCCCATCCTGGCTAGCAACCGTTTCTCGTTGCTTAAATCAAGGTTATTTATTAACCATTGACTATGGTTATCCTGCGCAAAAATATTATCATCCCCAACGGTCGGCTGGAACCTTACAATGTTACGTTCAACATCAACGTCATAACGATCCTTACCTTTTAATTGGTCAACAAGATATGACCAGTCACGTTGATTTTACAGCAATCGAAACCTACGGTAAGCAGTATGGTTTAGAGTTTTATCACTTTACCCAGCAAGCCTTATTTTTAATGGCATCCGGTCTCGGTGATCGCTTGAATCAACTTTCTCAGGGCGGATTCAATATTATGGAAGTCCTACAGCGACGCGATGCCTTGCATCAGTTAATGGATCCCATGGGCTTAGGTGGTTTTGGTGTTTTATTGCAAGGTAAAGGAGTTGAAGCAGCAGAAAACGCCTCTCCGCTTTTAGGCTTTCGAGAAAGCGGATCATCCCTACAATAAAGGCTCAATCCGTTGGAAATCGCGATCCACTTCGTACCAGAGAGAACGGTTATGGGGATCGGTACTGAGTGCTTTTTTTAAGAAGGTTCTTGCTAGTTCAAATTGTCCTTGATTGACCAATTGTCGTCCCCGTTGTTGATAGGTAATCGCTTGCCATTGACGCACTTCTAAATCGTGAGGAAAGCGTTTGGATAAACTTTCCACTAAAGTGGTGGCGCGAGCGAATTTTTGGGCTTTGAGTAAATCTTGTAATTGCTGATAAGCATCCCACTTCACCTTTTTATCAAAATCTGAAGCTGGGGAAGATGAAGGGGAAGTTTCTGTTCTCTGACGCTTGACTTGTGTTTTCTTTGATGAAGCAGGACTTTGATGGGAAACGTTGGTGGAACTTTCGCCTTTAGAAACTCGTTCCAGAAGATATTTATAGGCTTCGGTAATGCGAATAAATTGAGTATGGGCTTCTTCGCGATTGTTCGGGTTGACGTCGGGATGATAGCGTCTCGCTAAACGGCGGTAGGAGGCTTTGATCTCTTCAATGCCTGCATTGGGACTTAATTCTAATAAGCGATAACATTCCACCAATTCCATTGCTCACTTCTCAGGGAAAAACTTAACTTTCAATTGCTCACTATAGCTAGAAACACTTTCAAACTCAACTCTGAGGGGATTATCGTTTAGCAGCACTAGAGTGAGCCAATCAGTTTCTTCAACAGGAACCTGTCCCTTCAATTGCAGTGTTTCAATAGAGCAACTTTTCCCTCAGATTCTCTCATCTGGGAGATTTCTCTGTAAAAGCCTCCATTGTCTATCAATCGGGTTTGATAAAATTTAAAGTGTTAAAAGTTATTTCAGAGCTGAAGGAGTAAAATGTCATGTCTGATCTCGATCGCGGAATCATGAAATTTAGTGGGGCGGATAAGCCGGTTATCGTCGCCGTTTCTTCTGTTATTGTTCTCGGCGCGATCGCGGCTTTGATTATTTGGGCGTTACAAGTTGCTTATGCCGTTGAATAAATATTCCCCTTCGCCAAAATTCCTCATTCAAGACCCCTAACTTTTTAAACCTCCTGATGAGGAACTTTTAACCATTATCTTTAGTCCTACTGCCAAATATCTCCTGACTATGTTATTGATTAAACAGATCAGCAGATCACTTAATCAGGTTGTATATCTAACTCAATTTTCATTAAATTAGCTTATATCATGGGGAAGTATATTGTTACTGGGGCAGCCGGTTTTATTGGCTCTCATTTAGTTGAAGCTTTATTAGAGAGGGGAGAAACAGTTATTGGGATTGATGAGTTTAATGATTATTACAATCCTGACTTGAAACGAAAAAATTTGACTCAGGCGTTGGAACATCCCCAATTTAAATTGATTGAAGACAATATTTTGAATTTAGATTGGTCGACACTGCTTCAGGAAACTGAGGTGGTTTTCCATCAAGCCGCTCAAGCTGGGGTTAGAGCAAGTTGGGGTCAGGATTTTCATTTTTATACTGAACGTAATCTCAATGCAACACAGGTAATGCTAGAGGCAGCAAAAGGAGCGAAGGATTTAAAGCGCTTTGTGTATGCGTCTACTTCTTCCATTTATGGCAACGCAGAAACCTTACCCACGCCAGAAACAACTTGTCCCCAACCGGTTTCTCCTTACGGAATTACTAAACTCGCTGCCGAACAATTATGTTGGCAATATCATCAAAATTTTGCGGTGCCTGCTACAGCTTTGCGGTATTTTACCGTGTACGGTCCTCGCCAACGACCCGATATGGCATTTCATAAGTTTTTCCGGGCAATTTTAAAGCAGCAGCCCATTGGCATTTATGGGGATGGTCAACAAACCCGCGATTTTACATTTATTAGTGACGCGATCGCTGCTAATTTGGCAGCAGCTACTGTTCCCGGTGCAGTAGGAGAAGCGTTTAATGTTGGTGGAGGCAGCCGAGTGGTTTTAAATCAGGTGTTAGACCAGATGGAAGCAGTGGTGGGCTCAAAAATTAGGCGAACCTATCAGGAAAGAGCAAGAGGCGATGCCAGAGATACCTCTGCAGAAATTTCCAAGGCAGAAAAGATTTTACAGTATACCCCTCAAGTGAAGCTCGAAGAAGGGTTACGTCGGGAATGGGAATGGATACAAGCCTTAAAAATTTAGTGGTACTTTCAGGTTTTCAGCCCTTCAGCTTTTCCTGACCAACGGTCAAAGATTACGCCTTCCTAAACGGAAGGCGTAATCTTTGACTCTTATCATCCAATTGATAATTGGATCTTTCCAGACAGCAATGGTTTGCCAGGGTGATGATTGAGAATAGCCCAAATAATAGCAGCATCATCAGCGCCGGTTCAACCAGTGCCAGATTTTTCCACCCATTTTTACCATTCTCCGCTTGCTGTCTGGCGACGCCTCAGGTATTGATGTTGTAGCCGTTTAATTTTTGTTCTTTTTTCAACAAGCCCTGCGTAGCAGATCTATCTTTGAGGAGATACAAATTGTTATAAAATTTTACATAATATAAGTGTAAGTTAAAAAAGTGTAACAAAATAAGGAGAAATAACTATGTTTTGGTTAGCCGCATTATTTGTCGTCGGTTGGGTCGCAGTAGCATTGATTGGAACTCAAGCCTATTTCCGCGGTGAACAAACGAAGCCGATTCACGAACGGAACTGGCGTTCTGAGTCCTTTGAACAGCTTTCACAATCCTTTACGGGTCAGGAAGTTGATTACAATGAGCGGACCCCTGCTTACGGACTCGACACCTACGCAAGTAACAACCTTCCTAGCTAACATCAAATGAAGTTTCAATCTAGAACACTCTTTGATCGCTTAAGAAAAATGCCTTCTACTTCAGAAGGCTGACCTGCAATCAAACGAGCTCTAGCAAGCAAGTACAATGCAGCAAGAGCAATTGAGTCGAGAAGATATTAGTCGCATTATTGAGATGGCTTGGGAGGATGATGTCCCTTTTGAAGCCATCGAAACTCAATATGGTCTTAAAGAGAAAGAAGTGATTGAATTAATGCGCAGCCAGTTGAGAAGGTCTAGCTTTAAGATGTGGCGACAACGGGTAACGGGTCGCAAAACCAAACACGTAAAGAAGAGAAAACACTTTTGATCTTGAATGCTAGGCATCAAGTTTGAGCAAGTGAGTTAAGGATTATCTGACAGGCGCAAAAATTTACACCTGAGACGGGCTGGTCCTAGAGTGGATGTTTCTGAAACCTGTTGTTATGACCAACGGTCAAAGCAGGCACCTTCCGTACCGACCCAACTGGAATCGAATTCCAGTTGGAAAGCGGCACCGCATCGTCGGGCGTTCCTTGGCGCGGGAAACCTGCGCAGGGTCCCTCCTTATTCCGCGGTTTAGGAAGGCGTAATCTTTGACTTCCATTGACAGGTCAATCAGGTTTCGCTAATATCTGAATATTACTTCAGGTATTCAGGTATTTTGAGATGGGACAAAACTGCTGTAGTGGCACTCATGAGCATGACTCAAACCAGGGTTACATCCATGAGCAAACCGAATTTAACTGGCAACAGGAACTCATCCCCATTGCATTCTCTGGGGTCTTATTTTTAATCGGTTTAATTTTTTACAAAGCCCTCCATAACACCCCTTACCACATTGCTGAGTATGTTGTCTTACTGCCGGCTTATATTATGAGTGGCTGGAGTGTGATCACCAATGCAGGGCGCAACATCCTGAAAGGACAGCTCTTTGATGAAAACTTTTTAATGACCATTGCTACCCTCAGCGCGATCGCGATTCACAAGATACCGGAAGCGGTAGCGGTGATGCTGTTTTTCCAAGTGGGAGAATTCTTCCAAGACTATGCTGTGGGAAAATCCCGTCGCTCGATTCAATCTGTCCTCGAAGTGCGTCCCAATAGTGCGAATATCAAAATTGAGCAAGGGGTAACAACCGTTTCTCCCGAAAGCATTGAAGTTGGGGCGTTAATCCTCGTGCGGGCTGGGGAAAAAGTGGCTTTAGATGGGGAAATCGTGCAAGGGACGTCTCAACTTGATACTTCTGCCCTCACCGGCGAATCGATTCCGCAGACGGTTCAAGCAGGGGATGAAATTCTAGCCGGATCTATTAATCACGCTGGGGCTTTAACGGTGCGCGTGACCAAACCTTTTGCTGACTCCTCG
>CAZAYV010000099.1:0-5075 GCA_964489465.1 uncultured Dactylococcopsis sp.
TTAACTGAATCCACTGAAGTCTCTACTGCACCATCGCCCTCATCTCCAGGACACGGTTCTAGGAATAGAATTGTAGCTTGGTTACAATCTTCTTCTGCAAAAAAGATAGGAATTGCCTCTGTGATTCTAATTGTGGCAACTTTTGGCATGGCTGGATTAAACACCTATCAAGCTAAAAAGGAAGATGAAACAATACAACAGCAGATTACTGATTTCAAGAAGGAAATAACTGCTTTATTTGAGCAAAAAAAATATCAGGATTGCATTGAAGTTGTTAAAGCTAATAGTAGCTCAGATCAAAAAATTCAAGAAATTAGAGACGAATTTCATGGCAAGTGTGCTTTAGCCCATGCTGAGTCTCTTGCTAATAATGATCAATATTTGGAAGCCCTGCAATTAGCTGAAGAAGTTAATTCCAAGAGCGAAGTGCATCAAGAGGCTCAAACTAAAATTAAAGTGTGGTCAAACAAACTGGTACAACAAGGAATCAGCGACTATCAAACAAATGGGACTTTGGATAAGCTAAATGAAGTTATTTTTATCATGTCAAATGATAACCCGCTTCGGGAGCAAACACTTCAAAAAAAAGAAGAGTTAAACAATTTACACAGAAGCAATGAAGCCTTACTTGCAAGCGCTCAAACAGCCGTTGATAATCAAGACTGGGATCAGGCGAAACAAAAAGCAGAAGAATTACAAAAAGTAGGGAATGGTTATCCTTATTGGCAAGAACAAGTAGAAGTAATTGTTGATCAGGTTAATGAAGCTCAGGAGGCTGTAGTTTCAAGTCCTACCCCACCGCAACCGACAACATCAAAAACGACAATCCCCAAACCAACGCCAACTTCTACGCCGAAAGAAGAAAAGAAAGAAGTGGTTGATCTTTGTCAGGATGAATTTGCTGTGGATGCAGGGTTTTGTCCTCAGTAAAGTGAATTTTTTTTTCAAAATTAAGATATCAAGAGTTTGGAAAAAAGGAGATTGATATAACTAATGCTCGATCGCGCTATTAAACCAATGATTGTTGCCACGACACTGATCTCTGGGGTTCTCAACTATTCACAGATTTCTATTGCTGAATCAAATCGCTATAGTTGTGTTACTAAAAATGGTCAGTTAGTGACGGTTGCTCAAACCTCAAGCCAAGAATACAAATTAGTCAATTGGCAACAAGTCGAAGCCTTAATTGATGAAGGAGATATTGCTAAAGCGTGTTTAGAATTTTCTTCTCGATTACAAGGCTTTGTTAATAATGGCAACCAGGGTTTTATCTCAATTGGGATTCTTAATAATCAGTATTTTTTATGTGCTGCTAATGAATCCGGGAATTGTAATGGAGATAACTTTGGTTTTTTACTGATGTTAAATAATAATATTGCTCCCGAGCAAGCCTTACAGCAGTTTTTTAGTCAGTCATTAATCGAGCAAAGTCAAGAGAATTCTCAGAAGCCAGTTGTTAATCTGAATCAACAAATAGCAACTAATCAACCTGAGTCTCCTTCCAATCAAGCCAATCAAGAAAATCAGCCTCCACAAGATTCGACAGCAACCCAACCGAAAAATTCGATACAATATTTTTGCTTGCATCAAAGTGGAGAGAAACCAGTTACTGTTGCTGATACGAAACGGGGAAAAATCGAACTGATTATTTGGAAGAGTCAGTTTTTTTCTAATACCGGTTATACGCCTGAGCAGCGCTGTGATGAAGTAACGGCACGTTTTCAGCAACATTCTGATGCCAAAACGCTCCGATATATTTCAACAGGAACCATGAATCGACAAAGCGTCATTTGTGTGGCACAAAATGATGCTGGCGATTGTCGCAGTGATGGTCTTTTGCTGACGTTAGAACCCCGAGATAATCCCAATCAAGTATTAAGGGAACTTTTTAACCTTGAAGAACGCGCCAGTAGCGGTGGTATGTTTCGACCGGGGGGTGCCGAAGAATTGAAAGAAGTCATTGTTTGGGAGGAGTTTTTGGAAACAAAACTCAATCAATCTTAATCACTGAATTAATTAGCCTGACCAATCATCGTAAACGCTCCCCATTCAATTGGATGCGGGTATTCTTCCATCGTTGAGAGCATCGCTTGTCGCAGGGCTTGAGCCTTACTCTGACGCTGTTGACGATAAAATTCAACCATTAAGTTGGCTGATGCTTTATCATTGACCGCCCAGAGTGGAACGACTAAACTTGAGGCTCCAGCCGCCAGGATGGAACGAGACAGTCCAATTACACCATCGCCGGTGAGATGACCTCGACCCGTATCACAAGCACTGAGGACGACTAATTCGGCTTGCAGGTCTAACTTGAGAATTTCATCGGAGGTTAAAATGCCATCTTGTTCACCAGAAGAAGCAAGCGCGATCGCGCCAGGAACACCACTACCAGAAAAGTCTTGAATTAACCCGTGGGTTGCCAGGTGTATCAGTTGGGCTGATCCCATTTGCTTACTGATGGCAGCTTCGGTTGCGTCCTTACCAATAATTGCTTTTGTGCCCAGCAGTTGAGCAATTGCCTGGGCTTCTTCTTCCGCACCAGGTAACGAACCTAAGGAAAGTGGAATGGTTTGGTTAGGGCCAATAAAGGTTTTGGGCATTTCTGGATTGCCTACGACCAATGCTCTCTTATTTCGATTGGGATTTCTCCTTTGAGCGGTAAAGTCCAACACTTGAATCGCTGGCGCGGTTAAGATGGTGTGTTTTTCAATTAAGTAGGTTCCGTTGGCATCTTGCAGGGCGGGGAAAGAAATTTGAAAGAGCTCTCGGCGAGGGATAAAAATCACCGGAGAATTGGGGTCAGAGGGTAATAACTCTGCAATTGGTTCAATTAAAACCGAGTAGAGAGAGCGATGGATTTGATCAAATGCCGGTTCAAGCTCAGTGCTGCGCAAGCGCTCATACTGAGCGGTGGATTGGGCTGTTTGCAGCAACTCTAGCCAGTCATTTGCCCACTCACCCGCTTTGAGAATTAACTGGGAGTCTTGAGCACTCAAATCAACGGATTGGAAGGAAACTTCACCGGTTGGTTGAACGACCCAAATATGGAGTTTAATGTAATCGCCATAAATTTTTCCCCGGGCGACAAATTCTTCATCAGCAATATAAGCGTATTCAACCAGGGTGGCATTCTGCTCTTGAGCAATTTCACGAATTTTTTCAATATCGGGAGGGGCAATTTGCTGTTCAAACTGCGGAGAAGTGGGAGCGACGGGGGATACTCTTTTAGCTAACAGCTCAACAAAGGCTCTTGCTTTAGCGTGTTCGGCAATTTCTAAGGCTTCCTCATATTTATTTTGTTCGACCAAAATCCGTCTGAGGAGGGCATAGCTGTGAATTTGCGTGTCAAACATTGAAACTTGGGTTAAGTCGCCTAAGCCATCGCGTAAGTCATCTAAGAGCTTAATCGCGCCTTTATAGTGTTTTTCCGCTTGCACGAGATCGCCAGCAATCCAGTACGCTGAGCCGAGCACATGAAGAGAAGAAGCTTCCAGCCTCGGGTCACTTAATTGTCGAGCCAGACTGAGACTTTTCTTAAGATGGGGCATTGCCTTTGGGATATTTTCCAGGTCCATATAAACGGTACCGATTCCCTTCGTTGCAATCCCCTCCAAGCGAGGATGTTGAATCGCTTGAGCCAAGTTTAAACTTTGTTGATAGTGCGCTAAGGCAGCATCATGATTCTTCTGCGCTTGTTTCACGTAACCCAGGTTACTCAAGATTTGCGCTTGCAACTTTTGACTGAGAGTTTCATCCTCAATTTTTTCCGCTGTAGTCAGACTGAGTTGATACTGCGCGATCGCGTCTGGAAATTTGCCTTGGTTCATGTAAACTGCAGCAATGCTATTGAGGGATTGAGCTATCCCTTCGCGATTGCCTCGGGTTTGCGTCAACTCCAATGCCTGTTGATGTAAGGAGAGGGCTTGTTCAAACTCACCTAATTCTAAGTACAGATTACCTAAACCCCGCAGCACCAATTCTCGACCCACCGCATTATCCAGGTCTTCCCAAATCGCTAGAGAGCGGTTGTAAGCGTCCAAGGCTTGGGGATAATTGCCTAAACGCAGATAATTATTCCCCAAATTACCCAGAACACTCGCTTCGGCGGTACGATTTTCACTTTCCTGGAAAAAAGTGAGGGACTGCTCAAAGGAATTGACCGCTTCTGGATAGTTGCCCATTCCTTCATAAGCCAGCCCTAACCGTCCCCAGGTCAATCCCTGTCCATTGGCATCGTCTAACTGCTGATAGCGGGATAACGCCTTTTGCCAGGCTTGAATCGCTAACTCCCAACGTTGGGATTGATAGTGGTTCATCCCTTCTTTCAGGAGTTCTTGAGGACCAGTTGGCTGAGACTGAGCTATCTGAGCCCAGCTCTCTTGCTGAATCCTTCCCGAAGGGAGGAGGGATGACCCCCCACTCACCCAGAGAAAGCAAGACGTTAGAAGTAATGCCAATGGTTGGAGAGGAACAGTTTGATCGAACATAACCTGAGCGGAATCTAATTTAGGGATCTTGAAACTCCCAATCCTCTGCGTCTAAAAAGGCATCTGGAGTTAGCAGTTCGGGGAATAACTCGACTGAAATCGGGATCACATTACCGTCTTCATCAGTTGGCAAAGTGAACAGCAGTGATAATACTTGCCCCGAGCGCGTTGCTATTACCATATTAGTTCCCTCGATGGGAGTAAAGGTATAGCCTGCCGTTTCAGTTTCTTCCTCTAAGGTTATTGTTGCCACTTCACAATCCGTCTCATCTTCTTCACAGGAATCCTCTTGAGTTAGATCGTCATCATCATCATTTTGGTCATCATCATTATCTTGGTCGTCATTCTCACCAGTGTCATCAACTGAGTCATCATCCTCAGTCATATTCTCACCGGTGTTATCAACTGAGTCATCATCCTCAGTCATATTTTCACCAGTGTCATCAACCGAGTCATCATCCTCAGTCATATTCTCACCGGTGTTATCAACCGAGTCATCATCGCCGCCAACATTCTCAGCGGTGTCATCAACCGAGTCATCATCGCCGCCAATATTCTCAGCGGTGTCATCAACTGAGTCATCATCGC